>SCVT01000444.1 GCA_004296815.1 Reyranella sp.
CGTCGCGCGCCGCCACCCATGCTAATGACATTCGGCGCCGCGGTGGCGCGGGAGGAACGAGATGAGCGTGCGTGCGGGGCGTGAGTTTCTGGCGATTCCCGGGCCGACGACGGTGCCCGACGAGGTGCTGCGGGCCATGCATCGCCCGGCCGTGGATATCTACTCCGGCCCGCTGCTGGCCCTGACCGACGGGCTGCTGCGCGACGTCGCCCGCGTGTTCAACACCAAGGGCCACGCCTACATCTACATCGCCAACGGCCATGGCGCCTGGGAAGCCACCCTCACCAACGTGCTGAGCAAGGGCGACAAGATCCTCGTGCTCGAGAGCGGCCGCTTCGCGATCGGCTGGGGCGAGAACGCCCGCCGCATGGGCGTCGAGGTCGAGATCCTGAAAGGCGACATGCGTCGCGCCGTCCGTCCCGCCGAGGTCGAGGCGCGCCTCAAGGCCGACAAGGACAAGAAGATCAAGGCGGTGCTGGTGGCGCAGATCGACACCGCGTCGGGCGTCGTCAACGACATCGAGGCGATCGGCAAGGCGATCCGCGCCGCCAAGCACGAGGCGTTGCTGATGGTCGATGCGGTCGCGTCGCTGGGCTGCATGCCGTTCGAGATGGACGCCTGGGGCGTCGACGTGGCGATGTCGGGCTCGCAGAAGGGCATGATGACGCCGCCGGGCCTGGGCTTCGTCGTGGCCAACGACCGCGCCCGCGAGGTTCACAAGAAGGCCGAGCTGCGCACGCCCTACTGGGACTGGACCGACCGCGAAGGCCCGCAGCACTACCAGAAATACGCCGGCACGCCGCCCGAGCACCTGCTGTTCGGCCTGCGGCAGGCGCTCGACATGCTGTTCGAGGAAGGCCTCGACAAGGTCCATCGCCGCCACGCCCTGCTGGCGGAGTCGGTGCGCCGGGCGGTCGGCGTGTGGTCGGAAGGCCAGGCGATCGGCTTCAACATCATCGAGGCCGAGGAGCGTTCGGATTCGGTGACCTGCGTACTGACCAACGGCCACGATCCCGAGGCGCTGCGCGCCTATTGCAACCAGAAGTGCGGCGTGGTGCTGGGCCACGGCATCGGCGACCTGTCGGGCAAGGCATTCCGCATCGCCCACATGGGCCACGTCAATGCGCCGATGGTGCTGGGCACGCTGAGCGTCATCGAGGTCGGCCTCGGCGCTCTCGGCATCCCGCACGGCAAGGGCGGCGCCCAGGCCGCGATCGACTGGCTCTCCGCCGAGGTGAAGGCCTAGGTCCGCCGCCTGTGAAGGCGAACGACAACTGGGGTTGGCGCGCACGCATCGGCCTGTTCATCGTGGGCAACGAAGCCGTGCCCGAGGCCGAATGGTGGGCGATGGCGCCGCCGGACGTGTCGGTCCATGCCGCCCGCGTGACGGCGCGCGCGCCGTGGGCGCGCTGGGACGCTGCCCGCAAGAACGTCGAACTCGAAGACGATCTCGCGCGCGGCGCCAAGCAATTCGCAGCGATGCGGCTCACCGCGATCACCGCCGGCCACAGTTCGAGCAGCATCCTGGGCGGCAAGGGGTGGGACGAGGCGACGGCGAAGAGCCTCACGGCGCTGATCGGCGGGTCTGCAATCGTGACGACCAACGGAGCGGACACGCAGGAGGCGTTGCGGGCCTCGAACGTGAAGCGGCCGTTCCTCGTGCTGCCGCCGTGGTTCAACGACGATCTGGTGGCGGCCGGCGTGCGCTACTACGCCGACCACGGCTTCGCGCCGGCAGGCCATCTCCGTTACGACCCCGGTCGCAAGTGGCGCGACCTGCCGCCGTCGGACCTCTACGGCCACGGCATGGGTTTCGAGCAGGAGATAGAGCCGCTGTATGCGCAGATCAAAAAGGCCTGCCCGACGGATGCCGATGGCGTGCTGATCGCCGGCACGGGCTTCCGCTGCGTCGGCATCATCGGCGCGCTGGAGCAGGACCTGCAGCGGCCGGTGATCACCGCCAACCAGGCGAGCCTGTGGCGGTGTCTGCGGCTCTCCGGCGTGCAGGCGCCGGTGGCGGGCTACGGCGCGCTGTTCGGGCTGTAGGTTAGCGCGGCGGCGTCGGTCCGCCGACGGCCCAGCCGGCCTCCTTGGCGAAGCGCTCGAAGAAGTCGGTCTCATAGGCCTGTTCCGGCGTCTTGCGCACGAGCCCGTCGAGCAGCTCGGCGTCGCGGCCGACCAGGATTCGCCACTGCTCGTTGCGCACCCCGTCGAGGATGATCTTCGCGGCGTCGGCGGCCGAGGTCGGCGCCTCCTCGAGGAAGCGCCGGGCGCGCTCGACCATCAGCTTTCGCACGTCCTCGTCGGAGAGCTTGCTCTCGTCAATCCCCATCGAGGCGATGCGGGCGCGGGTCAGCACGATCTCCTGCGCCGTGATCTCGTCGCCCTGGTTGCCGCTCTGCAGCTTGCGCGAGTTGGCCACGATCGACGTGCCGATATGACCCGGCATCACCACCGAGCACTTGATGTGCGGGGCGTTGATGCGGAGATCGGTGATCAGCGCCTCGGTGAAGCCCTTCACCGCGAACTTGGCGGCGGCATAGGCGGTCTGCGGGATGTGCGGCGCGATGTAGGCCCAGAAGCCGTTGACGCTCGAGGTGTTGACGATGTGGCCGGCGTCGGCGCGGCGCAGCATGGGCATGAAGGCGCGGGTGCAGAGATAGACGCCGCCCCAGCAGATGTTGAACGTGCGCTCCCATTCGTCGCGCTCGTTGACGAGGAAGCTGCCACCACCGCCGATGCCGGCATTGTTGAAGAGAAGATGGATGCGGTCGGTGTCCTGGTCCTTGGCCACCTGGTCACGGAAGCGCACGACCTGCGGCTCGTCGGCCACGTCGGCGACATGCGTGGTGATGCGCTGGCCCTGGCTGAGGCCCGCCGCCTCGCACAGCCGCTTCGTTTCGGCCATGGCGCCGCCCGAGACGTCGCACAGCGCGATGTTGCAGCCTTCGGCGGCGAGCTGGCGCGCGAGCTCGCGGCCCATGCCCGTGCCGCCGCCGGTGATGACGGCGATCCTGCCGGCGAAGTCCTTCATGCGTTACTCCCTGAAAGCCTAGGTCTTGGCGGCGGCAGCGCGCTCGGCGGCCGCCTTGCGCAGCCGCGCGATCTCCTCGATCACGTCGGTCTGCGAGGTCTGCTTGGCGAGATCTTCCGCGCGCTTCAGCAGCGGCGTCGCCGCCGCAGCGTCGCCCTGCAGCAGGTTGGTGCGGCCGGCCCGCAGGAAGAACACGGCCGCGTCGGACGTCCGGTTGAGCTTCAGCGACGCCTCGCCGGCCATCGCCAGCACGCGCGCCATGCCGCGATAGTCGAGGGCCTGCTGGCGGTTGGCGGCGGAACGCTCGAACGCGACGAGAGCCTCGGCCGACTGGCCGGCGAGCAGGGCAGCGCGGCCCATCAGCTCCTGCCGGTCGGCCTCGATGTCTGCCTGCTTGGAGGGCGGGAGGGCCGCGATCGCTTGGGCAAGCGTCGTGCTGTCGCCGCGCTCGGCGGCGACCAGGCCGCGGATGAACCAGGCGCGCGGCACTGTGTCTGGATCGCGCGCCTTCAGTTCCAGCACCTGCAGGGCCGCTGACGACGCGCCGCCGAGGTCGCCGGCGCGATAGGCGGCGGCGGACTGCACCAGCGCCAGCTCGGCGGGCACAGGCACGCGCCGCCGGTCGAGCTCGGCACGCGCCTCGCGGGCCGTGCGCAGCGCCTCCTTGGGGTCGCCGGCGCGCATCTGCGCGAGGGCGAGGTTGTAGGCGGTGTCGGCGATGGCTTCGGCGTCGTCGCGCTCGTAGGCCCGCGTCAGCGCGAGCTTGTACTGGCGGACCGCCTGCACCGGCATGTCCATCGAAAGCGCCTGCGTGCCGGCCTTGTTGGCGATGTCGAGCTTGGTGTCGGGCGGCGGCCCGGTGTCGGCGGGCGTGCTGCCGCCGCAGGCCGCGAGCACCAGGGAAGCGCCGACGAGGGCGACGCACGGCAGCTTCACGGGCGGACCTCGACGGCCGGGGCACGGCGGCCGGTCGGGGCGGCAGGCGCGCTGCCGCCGCCGCCGAACAGCCAGTGATGGCGGAGCTGGCCCAGCAGCAGCTCGAGCTCGCGTGCGGCGAGCTGGGCCTGCAGCAGCGTCGTGGGCAACGCGTCGGTGGTCGCCGTCACGTTCTGGGTGATCTGCGGCGTCGTCGCCGCGAGATTGCGCGTCGTGGCCTGCAGTGAGGTCAGGATGGAGTCGGTCTTGACGATGATCTGGGCGATGCGCGGATCCTTGGACGTGCGCTCGAGCTGGCCCGCCATCTCGCGCACGCTGAGCAGGGTCGCTTCGAGGTCGTTCGCCATCTTGTCGTTGGCGATCAGCCGGCCTGCGATGCCTTCGCCCTGCTCGACCTTGCGCGCGATGCCGGCGGCCGAGGCCAAGGTCTGCTCGAGCGGTCCGCCCGGATCGACCGCGCGTTGCGCCACCGCGGTGAAGGCGAGCACTGCCTTCTGCACATCGTCCATCAGCGGGATGATCTTGGCGCGCACCTCGTCGACCATCTGGCCGATCGTGTCGGTGGCGGCGCGCTCGCTCTGCGCGGCGATGACGGCGTAGGACCAGTCGAGCTGCGGGCCGGTGCCCCGCGAGATGTCGATGTAGGCCGCACCCGCGACGCCGAACTGGCGGCGGATCGAGACCTGCGAATCGCGCCGGATGAAGGGCCGCATCTGGTCCTCGACACGGGCGATGGCGTGCATGCGCTGGTTGGGATCGATCACGATGCGGCGGACCTCGCCGGCACGCGTGCCCAGCACCTGGACCTCGGCGCCCGGTGCGAGGCCCGACACGCCTTCGTCAGGCAGGATGATGCGCAGCGTGAAGGAGGGCTGGAACCAGTCCTTGAGCAGGCCGGCGTTGATCAGGACGGCCACGAACACGCCGACGCAGGCCAGGACCACGGCACCCACGATCTCGTCGAACTGGTAGACGCCGAAGATCGAGCGCTTCATCGCCTCCTCACCCGTACCAATCCCTGGTCGCCGAGCCTGAAAACCTGCTCTGCCTGCACGAAGCGAACCGCTTCCGCCGCCAGGCTCTCGACGATCCACAAGACGGTCGCACCGCGATCCCGGGCATCGGCAATCGCCTGGGCCATCGGGACGGCAAGGTCGACCGTGCCTTCCAGCGTCTGATCCTGCACCAGGATGAGATCGGGCGCACCGATAAAGCCGCGCACGCAGGCGGCGCGGACGAGGGCCCGTCGCGGCGTCGACTCGCGACGTCCGGCGGGCAGGCCGGGCAGTCCGAACAGCCGCGCCAGCGCCGTCGCATCGGCGATGACTTCATCGCGCGGCCGGTCGAAATGGTAGAAGCGGGCGACCAATACCGACTCCAGCACCGTGAGGTGGGAGGGCCAGACATGGGTCTGCACCACCGTGCCGATGCGCCGCCGCCGCGTCAGGCGCTCGCGCGGCGTGCGCGCCTGCCAGTCGACGCCGAGGAAGCGGACCGTGCCGTCGGCCGGCGGCACGATCCCCATGCAGAGATCGACCAGCGACGCGGCATCCACGTCGTCATCCACCTGGATCAGCGCCGCCGTGCCGCGCGGCAGCTCGAGGTCGACGCGCGTCGGCGCGGTCGAGAGCTGCCGCTCGCCGAGCGTGGCACCCTGCAGGGACAGCACCGAGCGCGTTGTCGGCCGCGCCATCTCACGCGACCACGTCGAACGCGCCGTTGATCAGCAGGATCGCCAGCGCCGACCGCACGAAGCCGCGCGGCACGATGCGCTGCAGTTCGTCGCTCTCGTCGCGGCGGCCGAGGCCGGTGGCGCAGCAGGCCAGGGCGACCATGAAGCCGATGGTGATGCACTTCAGTGGCGGCACGATGAAGTCGCGGGTCGTGGTGGCGCGCAGCACGAGGTCGGAGAAGTCCCAGATCGAGTAGGCGACCAGCCCCAGCCCGTGCGCCAGCAGGTAGCCCGTGAGGAGCGTCGAGAGCAGCAGGACCGTCGCCATGCAGAAGGCGCCCAGCGCGAAGGCGAGCGCCCGCGGCACCACGAGCAGGGCCAACGGGTCGAGGCCCTGGATCTCGAACTGGCGCAGCCAGCCGCCGGTATGCGCTTCACCGAGCTCGATGAGGGTGGCGGTGCCGTTGCGGCCGAAGATGATCAGCCCGACGAGGATGGGAACGATCTCGCGGATCAGCAGGATCACGATCACCTGTCCGACAAGGCCGGTCTGGCCGGTCGCTTCGAGCCAGTAGACGGCCTGCGTCACCAGGGCGAAGCCGACCAGCGCGCCAGTGGCGATCATCGTCGAGAGCGAGCTCACGGCGACATTGCCCAGGACACGCTTGAACTCGGTCCAGACCGGGCGGCGCCATGTCGACCGCCGGCCGGCGACGATCATCACGGTGGCGGCAAGCGACACGAACAGCAGGAGGTTCGTCGTGCCACCGCGGGTCAGGGCGCCGAGTGCGCCCAGCGCCCGACGGATCCAGCCGCGGTCGAGGCTGCTCTGGCGGATCGTGATCATGTGCGACCGACCATGACGAACGTGCGCATGGCGCCGGTCTCGGGCAGGAAGTAGCTGCCGCGTGGGCGGAACAGGAAGTCGCCCGACAGCATCTCGTAGGCCGTCTCCGAGGCGGCGATGCTGCGGCGTCCGGCTGTCGTCGCCAGCACCTTGGCCACGGCCAGGGCTCCGCCCCACAGGTTGCGCGTCGGCGGCTCGGTGCCGATGGTCGAGGCCATCACGGTGCCGACGTCGATGGCCAGCCGGAAGTCGAGACTGACGCCCCAGCGGTCCTCGAACTCGATCAACCGGTCGCGCAGCGCCAGGATCGCCGTGGCCACGCACCGTGCATCCTCGCCGGTCTTGCCGGATTCGGCCGAGAAGGCCGCGAGCACGATCTCGTCGTCGAGCAGGGCCGCATAGGTGACGCCGCTGCGCTCGATCGAGCGCCGGAGCTCGTGGACGATCGCGTCCATGGCTGTCCGTTCGCCGCTGTCGGTCGGTCGCTGCGCGACGGTCGTCCAGGACGGCAGCTTGACCACGCCGACCGCGGCGCGGTCGATCGAGGCTTCGCGCACCTGCTCGAGCGTGGTGCCCTGCTGCAGCAGCGTCCGCTCGAGCCGCGCCTCGCGCTGCGCGAAGCTGTCCGGCGGCTTCTCCTCGGCCGGCGGCGGCATGACGGCGGCGGCCAGTGCAGGCGAGGTGGCGGCGATCGCCGCCACCGGGGCCACGGCCGCCGCGGTGAAGCGCAGGCCAAGCAGGATCGAGAGCGCGTCGCAGAAGGCCGCCAGGCCCGCCGCACGGTCGCCGCGCCGGGGATCCTCGACGCTCAGCAGGCCGATCGCCTGGTTACCGGCCACGATCGGCGCCAGATAGACGCTCGTGATCCCGAGCGGGGCGAGGTAGCTCGCGAACAGCTCGGAGGTGCGACGGTCACGGCCCGCGTCGGCGGTGTCGATCGGCACGGCCTTGTCGAGCGCGGCGAACAGGTTGGGCATCTCGTCACGGTGGAAGACGAGACCCGACGTGTGGTCGCTTGCCGTGCTGTCGAAACAGTCCTCGCACTGCAAGGTCCGTCGGTCCGAGGTCAGCCGCCATACCGCCACGCGTTTGGCAGCACAGGCATTGGCGGCGCTCTCCGTGGCGGACTGGATGTCCCCGCCATCGAAGCCTTCGGCGGTGGCCACGCCGCGCGCCAGGTCGATGAAGGTCTGGGTGCGGACCTCGAGCGCCTGCTGGCGTGTGGCTGCCGCCGAGGCCCGCCGGTCGGCCAGCATGCTGCGCCAGGCCATCAGGCCGGTGAGCGCCGCCACGATCAGCACGACGACGACGGACATGAAGAGCGCGGCGATGCCGCTGTCCGACACGAAGCCTACGAAGTCGGTTTCCGGCACGATGATCAGCGTGACCCAGTCGCGTCCGGTCAGCATGTTCACCGGTTCCGACGATACGATGATGCGCTGGTCGCCGATCTCCAGGATCTTGCGGCCGTAGCCTTCGACGCGAAGCCGGTTGTAGACGTGGGTGAGCACGGGATCGCCCAACTCGTCGAGCTTGGGCGGCGCGACGTCGGGCCGGTCGGCCGGCAACCAATGATCGCTCGGGAAGGCGACCACGCGGCCCTCGCGGTCGACGATCAGCGCCTTGCCGCTGACGCCGATGCCCAGCTCCTTCAGGAAGGCGCAGATCGTGGCGATCTCGATGTCGACGCCGACGACGTTGCGCAGGCGGCCGTCGGGATGGAAGCTCGGGATGGCGAATGAGATGCCGGGTTTCTGGGCGGTGAAGAAGAGGTAGGTCCCCGTCCAGAAGGGCTTCTTCGCCTCTTCGGCGCCGAGATACCAGGGCCGCTTGCGGGGATCGAACGTGTCGACGGGATCGTCCTCGACCGACGTCACCTTGCCGTCGGGATCGCGGCGCGTCCAGATCACCTTGCGGCTGCTGCCCTCGACGTCGACGCGCTTTGTGTCGAGGCCGCCCTTCTCGTTGCGGATGACGAAGAGGAAGTCGCCGTCGGGATCGGCGTAGCTGAAGGCCGTGATCGCCGGAACGCTGAGGAGGCCCTGGAGAGCGAAGCGTTCGGCCTCGGCCGCACCTTCGTCCACCGGGCGATCGTTCGCGGCGGCCTCGGCCAGCTCCAGGAACTGCTGCGCCGGCTGGAAGTAAGCGTGCATCTGGACGGCGACGCGGCGGTCGATGGCGGTGATGAGGTCGTTGGACAGGACGATCGCGCCGTGCCGGTTGCTGTCGTAGATGTACCAGGCGATCGCCGAGACCAGCAGCAGCACCGAGACGACGCCGACCACGGGAAGACTGTGGCGCAGCCATGCAGCGCCCGGCAGCGCGCGCAGGACGGGTCTGACGAAGCGGGTCGCAGGAAGTGCTGGCCGGGCCATACGGCCGTCACCTTAGCGCAACGGCCTGCGGGCGGTAGGGCCTAAGCCGGTTGTTTGGATATGCTCGGCTGGCGGGGCAGGAACGCCGTCAGCAGCCCGAGCAACAGCAGGAGCGGCGTCATCCTGTAGACCGCCTCGATGCCGGCATGGTCGGCGATCACGCCGAGCGCCGCGGCGCCGAGGCCTCCCAGCCCGAAGGAAAAGCCGAAGAACATGCCAGCCACCAGGCCGACGCGGCCGGGCAACAGCTCCTGCGCATAGACCAGGATCGCCGAGAAGGCCGACGCCATGATCATGGCGACGAGGACCGCGAGGGCGCCTGTCCAGAAGAGGTTGGCGTAGGGAAGCATCAGCGCGAACGGCAGCGCACCCACGATCGAGAACCACACGACCGGGATGCGGCCGACCTTGTCGCCGACCAGGCCGCCCACGATCGTACCGGCGACGATGCCGACCAGGAAGGCGAAGAGGTAGAGCTGGGCGGTCTGCACATCGACGCCGAACTTCTGGATCAGATAGAAGGTGAAGTAGGAACCGAGGCTCGCGCTGTAGACGTTCTTCGAGAAGAGCAGTGCGACGAGCACCAGGACCGCGACGGTGATGCGGCGGCGCGACAGCGCGACGGTGCCCGCACCGCCGGCCGCCTTGCGCGTGGCGGGCTTCTGCGTGGCGCGGCGCGCCTTGTACCAGTTGCCGACCTGGAAGAGCACGATCATCGCAACGAGGGCCGCCGCGGAGAACCAGACGATGCTGCGTTGGCCGGCCGGCACGACGATGAAGGCGGCGAGCAGCGGGCCTGCGGCCGAGCCCATGTTGCCGCCGACCTGGAACAGCGATTGCGCGAGGCCGTAGCGGCCGCCGGCGGCCATGCGCGCCACGCGCGAGGCCTCGGGGTGGAAGACCGAGGAGCCCATGCCGATCAGCGCGGCGGCCAGCAGGATCACGGGGTACGAGCTCGCCTGGCTCATCAGCAGCAGGCCGACCAGGGTGAAGCCCATGCCGACCATCAGGGAATAGGGCTGGGGCTTCTTGTCGGTGTACATGCCGACCAGCGGCTGCAGCATCGACGCGGTGCACTGGAAGGCGAGCGTAATGAAGCCGATCTGGCCGAAGGTGAGCGCGTAGTTGTCCTTGAGGATGGGATAGAGCGCCGGCACCAGCGACTGCATCATGTCGTTCAGCAGGTGGCAGAAGCTGAGCGAGAGGATGACCGCGAAGGTCGTGCTGTTGGCGGAGGCGGCGGCAGCTTGAGCAACGGCTGGTGCAGCGGTTGCGGCGATCGGGCCGGCCGCCATCGTGTTGTCGGACATCGGCGTATCGTACCAGCCGTGCGCCGGGCCGCTACGTCTGCTGGGGCAAGCCTGCGTTGCGTGCGGGAACAAGCTCGGGGTGCGGCGCGTTCCCATCCATTGCATGGCTTCTGCAGCGCCCGTCCACACCGACGTTCCCGCCCGCCTCGATCGCCTGCCGTGGAGCCGCTTCCATCGGCTGGTCGTCGTGGCGCTGGGCATCACATGGATCCTCGACGGGCTCGAGGTGACGCTGGCGGGCTCCGTGGCGGCGGCGCTGCAGACCAGCCCGCGGCTGCAGCTCACCGCCGAGCAGGTGGGCCTCACGGGGAGCGCCTATCTCGCGGGTGCGGTGCTGGGGGCGCTGTTCTTCGGCCATCTCACGGATCGGCTGGGCCGCAAGAAGCTCTTCAACGTCACGCTCGGTGTCTATCTGGTGGCCACCGCGGCGACGGCGTTCTCCTGGGACTTCACGAGCTTCATGCTGTTCCGCTTCCTGACCGGCGCCGGCATCGGCGGCGAGTACGCCGCCATCAACTCGGCGATCCAGGAACTCATCCCGGCGCGGCTGCGCGGCCGCATCGACCTCGCGATCAACGGCAGCTTCTGGATCGGCGCGGCCGGCGGCGCGCTGCTTTCGGTCTGGCTGCTCGATCCCGAGGTGTTGTCGCCGGACATGGGCTGGCGGGTGGCGTTCGGCAGCGGCGCCGTGCTCGGCCTGGTGATCCTGTATCTGCGTCGCTTCCTGCCCGAGAGTCCGCGCTGGCTGATGCTCCATGGCAAGCCGCAGGAGGCCGAACGGGTCGTCGCGGAGATCGAGGCGCGGGTCGCGGCGGAAGTGAAGGCGCCGCTCGAGCCGGTGACGAAGACGTTGGCTTTGGGCGAGACGCACCGAACGACGATGCTCTCGGTCGCGCAGACGCTGCTGCGTCACTATCCCGGGCGCACGACGCTCGGCATCACGCTGATGGCGGCACAGGCCTTCGTCTACAACGCGATCTTCTTCACCTATGCGCTGATCCTCACGAAGTTCTACGGTATCGCCGCCGACAAGGTCGGCCTCTACATCCTGCCCTTCGCCATCGGAAATTTCCTGGGGCCGCTGCTGCTGGGGCCGCTATTCGACAGCTGGGGCCGCCGGCAGATGATCGTGACCACCTACGCGCTGTCGGGTGTGCTGCTGGCGCTGACCGGCTGGATGTTCCACGCCGGCCATCTCGACGCCACGACGCAGACCGCGATGTGGAGCGTGGTCTTCTTCTTCGCCTCGGCGGCCGCCAGCTCTGCCTATCTCACCGTCGGCGAATGCTTTCCCCTCGAGATCCGCGCGCTGACCATCGCGCTCTTCTATGCCTTCGGCACGCTGTTTGGCGGCGTCGGCGGGCCGTGGCTGTTCGGTGTGTTGATCGAGGGCGGCAGCTCGGTGGAGATCCTGTGGGGCTACCTCCTGGGCGCGACGCTGATGGTGGCGGCGGCGCTGGTGACCCTGAAGCTCGGCGTCGCGGCGGAGTGCAAGTCGCTCGAGGAGATCGCTCCGCCGCTCTCCACCTTCGACAAGCGCTAGCGGCGAGAGGAAACCAGCGGGAGGGTGAACGCCGCGCTCTCGCCCTTGATGTCGGGC
>SCVT01000445.1 GCA_004296815.1 Reyranella sp.
CGCGCGAGTCGACCGGCAGCCACGGCCGCTTCGCGGCGCCGGGCAATGCCGTGCGCCGTCAGGTCCAGGTCCGGCCGATCAGCCCGAAGACCGCCGACGAGCTCGCCGGCTTCTTCCGCGACGTCGCCTACACGCTCACCGACGTCCGCCAGGGCGAGGCCGTGCCGCCGCTCAAGGTCGACCGTGTGCCGGGCGATCTCGGCAGCAAGGACGGCAACGAGCGCAAGTCGCTGTTCATCACCGCGCTGCTGCCGGTCGTGCTCGAGGCCAACCAGCGCGTGCTGGCCGACCGCGAGCAGCTCCTCTACCTGCGCGACAAGGTGCTGACGGTGCCGCACATGCTGACGGCGATCGAGCGCATCTGGCTCGAGGACCTCGCCGACCGCTACGACGGCTCGGTCGATCGTCTCGACGAGCTGGTCCGCCGCGTCGATATCGTGCCGCCGTCGATGGCGATCGCCCAGGCCGGCGTCGAGTCCGGCTGGGGCACGTCGTTTGCCGCGCGCACCGGCAATGCGCTGTTCGGCCAGATCCAGTCGGTCGGCCGCCACAGCGTCGCGGTGTCGTGGAAGCCGGGCGCCGGCATGCCGCAGCCCTTCGCGAGCGTGGGCGAATCGACCGACGCCTACGTGGTCAATCTCAACACGCATCCCGCCTACGCCGGCTTCCGCAACGAGCGCGCCGCCATGCGCGATCGCGGCGAGCATCCCGACGGCTTCCGGCTGATCGGCACGCTGTTGCGCTATTCGGAGCGCGGCCAGGGCTACGTGCAGTTCGTCCGCCAGATCATGCGGGAGAACGAGCTCAGCGTGTTCGACAGGGCGCGCCTGTCGGGCCACTAGTCGCCGGTTCGGTCGGTCACATCATCGGGCGCGGCAGGTCGGCATCGCTGACCAGCGGATATCGCCGCGCGTCGAAGAGCTGATAGTGCCACCATTCGTTCCGGTAGAAGTCCCAACCCGCCGAGGTCATGAGGCCCATCAGCAGGTGGCGGTTGCGCTGCGCCTCGACGGAGACGTCGGTGCGCGCATGATGCGACTTGGGCGTGAAGGCGTCGAACGCCGTGCCCATGTCGAGCTCGTTGCCGCCGGCGTCGAGCAGGGTGAGGTCGACCGCGACGCCGCGCGAATGCGGCGAGCCCCGCCGCGGGTCGGCGAGGAATTCGGGATCGGGGTTGACGTTCCACAGCGCCCATTGCGCCTCCACGGGGCGCAGCGCGTCGAAGATCCGGAGGCGATAGCCGAGCGGCTTCGCGAGCTCGATCGCGAGGCCGAGCTTCTCGGCCGCCTCGCGGTGCAGCCAGCATTCGGCATTCCGGTAGACCGGTTGCCCCGTTAGATTTGCCTCCGTCGCATAGGCCAGCGTCACGTCGACATCGAAGGCGGGCGGGGCGATCGCAACCAGGTCGAGCTTCATGATTGAACAATGCCCAGCCGCCCGCAGCGGCGCCAGCGCCCGCTGCCCCTGTCCGTGAGCACCGTTCTCGCTTTCGATTGTGCCGTGAGCGGGCAGGCCGTCGCGGTCCTGCGCGACGGGACGTGCCTGGCGAGCCGGCGCGAGGAGGGGCGCGAGCAGGCGGCGCGGCTGTTGCCGGCGATCGGCGAGGTGCTGGCCGAAGCGGGCGTCGCCCGCCGCGCCCTCGACCTGATCGCCGTCACGACCGGCCCCGGCAGCTTCACCGGCGTGCGCGTCGGGCTGGCGGCGGCGCGCGGGCTCGCGGTCGGCCTCGGTGTGCCATTGGCGGGCTTCGCCACCACCACGGTGCTGCGGGCGCAGGCCGGCACGAGCGACAAGGGCGGGGACCGACTCGTGCTCGCCGCGGTCGACAGCAAGCTCGGCGACTGGTTCTGCGCGATCGGCGAGGATGCCGCTCCGTTCGCCGCGACGGCCGAGGACATGGCCGGGCGTCTCGCGGGCCGTGCCTGCCTGGTGGTCGGTCACGGCGTGGCGCCGCTCGTCGCCGCCTTGCGGGCGGCGGGCATCGACGCCGCGGTGCACGAGGGCGTGCCCGATCCGGTCGTGCTCGCGCGTCTTGCGCTCGACGCCGGCACCGAGGGCTGGCGCGCGCGCAATCGTGCCGACGGTCTGCCGCGCCCGCTCTATCTCCGCGGCGTCAACATCACCACGCCCGACGGCACGCGTCGCACCGTTGAGTGAATGAACGACGATTTCGTCCTCGGCCCGATGCGCGCCCTCGACCTCGACCGTGCGGCAGCCCTGCATGCGCGCGCATTCGTGGCCATGGGCGAGCGCGGCTGGACGCGGCAGGACGTGGC
>SCVT01000446.1 GCA_004296815.1 Reyranella sp.
GGCCGATCTCGACCTGTCGACCTGGCGGCATGCCGGCATCGGCGGCGACATGGTGCGCGCCGACGTGCTGGAGCGCTTCGCCGCGACGTTCGGCCCTTACGGCTTCGACGCCAAGGCGTTCATCCCGAGCTACGGCATGGCCGAGGTTTGCCTCGCCATCACCTTCTGCCCGCACGGCACCGGCGTGCGCACCGACGCGATCGACCGCACGGCGCTTGCCGAGGTGCAGAAGGCGGTGCCGGCCGCCGATCCGTCGGACAATCATCGCGCCCGCCGCTTCGTCGTGTGCGGCCGCGTGCTGCCCGGCCATCGCCTGGAAGTGCGCGACCCCGCCGGCAAGGTGCTGGCCGACCGCGCCGTCGGCCGCATCTTCGTACAGGGCCCCAGCATCATGCCGGGCTACTTCGGCGAGCCCGAGGCCAGCCGCGAGGTCCTGTCGGCCGACGGTTGGCTCGATACCGGCGACCTCGGCTACATGCTGGACGGCGAGGTGATCGTCACCGGCCGCGCCAAGGACCTGATCATCGTCAACGGCCGCAACGTCTGGCCGCAGGACATCGAATGGGCGGTCGAGGCCAAGCGCCTGGTGAAGAACGGCGACGCCGCTGCCTTCTCGATCGACACCGGCGAGGGCGAGCGCGTCGTGGTCGCCGTGCTGGCGCGCGTGTCGGGCGAAGAGGCGCGGGCTGCCTTGGCGCGCGATGTGGCCGGCGCCGTCCGCGAATCGATCGCTGTCGACTGCGATGTGGCGCTGGTGCCGCCGACGGTCGGCCTGCCGACCACCTCCTCGGGCAAGCTCTCTCGCGCGCGCACCAAGGCCAACTATCTCGCCGGCCTCTACGCGCCCAAGCCCGCCGCGGCCTGAGCCATCGCCGTGAGCAAGCTGGTCGCCGTCACGGGTGCCACCGGCTTCGTCGGCACCCATCTCGTCGCCGCCCTCGCGCGCCGCGGCTTCCGCCTGCGTCTGCTGGTGCGGCGCTGGTCGCCGCTGCCGTCTCTGTCGGCGGTCGATGCCGAGCTGGTGCTGGGCGACGTGACGTCGGAGACGGCACTCCGCCGGCTGGTCGACGGCGCCGACGCGGTCGTCCATGCCGCGGGCCTCATCAAGGCCCGCTCGCCGGCCGACTTCCTGCCGGTGAACAGGGACAGCGCGGCGTTGCTCTCGGCGCTGGCGCCTGATGCGCACCTCGTCCTTCTCTCCTCGCTGGCGGCGCGCGAGCCGCAGCTTTCGGGCTACGGCGCCAGCAAGCGGGCGGGGGAGGCGGTCGTCGCCGTCCGCAGCGGGCCTTGGGCGATCGTCCGGGCGCCGGCGGTCTACGGGCCGGGCGACCGCGAGACGCTGGCCTACTTCCGGGCCGTGAAGTCGGGCCTGGCGGCCGAACCGCGGGTCGCCGGGGCCAGGCTCTCGCTGATCCACGTCGCCGACCTCGCTGAGGCGCTGGCGTCGGTCGTCGAACGTCCGCCGGAAAACGGGACCTACGAGATCGATGACGGAAACGAGGCGGCGTACGCCTACGCCGACATGGCCGCCGCTGCCGGGGAGGCGCTCGAGCGTCGGCCATGGCGGGTCCGCATCCCGAGACGGGTCATGGCGGCCGTGGCCGGATGGAATGCCGTTCGCCAATCGCTGGGCGGTCCGACCCAAATCCTGACCGCCGGCAAGGTGGCCGAGATCTTCCATCCCGACTGGTCGGTACATGATCGCCGGCTGGCTGCAGCGATCGGCCACGAGTCTCGTTATGACCTGCCGGCCGGCTTCCGGGACACGATCTTGTGGTACCGGGGCCAAGGCTGGCTCTAGGACGTGTGAAATACAGCGTAACAATTTGTTATTTCACATGGATTCAACGTTTCGGCACAACTTTCCCGCCTGACCCCGGGACCGGAGAGCGTTTTGCGCACTGCCCATCAAATGATCGTCGAAAACGACGGCATGACCGACACCATCGACCTGCGCCGCGAGAGCACCCTCGCGCGCGGAGAGGTCATGGGCGAGATTTGCCATCACCTGCTGCCGTACCAGACGGGCGAGAAGCCGATCGTCGGTGACACGGTGATCGCCAAGGACCTGACCATCGACTCGCTGGCGATCATGGACATGGTCATGGAGCTCGAGGATCGTTTCGACATCTCGATCCCCATGAACGTCGTGGCCGAGATCCACACCGTCGACCAGCTCGCGGACACCATCCTGAAGTTGCACGCCCGGCGTTAGCCATGGGCCTGTTCGATCGGCATGCGGGCCTCCTCGAGGCCTACCGGGACGTTCGGACTACCGGTTACGACCCGTTCCAGATCCGCATGGAGCGGGTCTTGTCGCCCACCGAAGCGATCATCAACGGCAAGAAGACGCTGCTGGTGGGCACCAACAACTATTTCGGCCTGACCTTCGACGAGAGCTGCAAGGAAGCGGCGATCGAGGCGATCCGCGCCGAGGGCACCGGCACGACCGGCTCGCGCATCGCCAACGGCAGCTACAACGAGCACGTGGCGCTGGAGCAGGAGATTGCCGAGTTCTACGGCAAGAAGCACTGCATGGTCTTCACGACCGGCTACCAGGCCAACCTGGGGGTGATCTCGACGCTCGCCGGCGAAGGCGACTTCCTGCTGATCGACGCCGACAGCCACGCCTCGATCTACGACGCCTGCAAGATGACCCAGGCCGAGGTCGTGCGCTTCAAGCACAACGACCCGTCGAGCCTCGATGCCCGCCTGCGCCGCCTGGGCGACCGGCCGGGCAACCGTGTCGTGGTCCTCGAAGGCATCTATTCGATGCTGGGCGACAGCGCGCCGCTGCGCGAGTTCGTCGACGTCTGCAAGAAGTACGGCGCCTACGTGCTGATCGACGAGGCGCACTCGCTGGGCGCGCTGGGCGAGACCGGCCGCGGCCTCTGCGAGTCCACGGGCGTGCTCGACGACTGCCACTTCATCGTCGGCACCTTCTCCAAGACGCTGGGCGCCATCGGCGGCTATTGCGTGTCGGACGATCCGGACTTCGACATCCTGCGCGTCACGGTCCGCTCCTACATGTTCACCGCCTCGCTGCCGCCCTCGATCGTTGCGTCGGTGCGCCAGGCGCTACGCGTCGTGAAGGCGAAGCCGGAGCTGCGCAAGCAGCTCTGGGACAATGTCGCCACGCTCTATGACGGCCTCGCGGCCAAGGGCTTCAAGCTGGGGCCCGAGCATGGCCCGGTCGTGGGCGTCCATCTGCCCGACCGCATGCTCGCTATCGGCTTCTGGCGCGCCATGCTCGATGCCGGCATCTACGTGAACGTCGCCGTGCCGCCAGCCACGCCGAATGGCGTGTCGCTGCTGCGCTGCTCGGTCTGCGCCGTGCACACCGCCGAGCAGCTCGAGCACATGATCGAGGTCATGACCGGCATCGGCCGCCAGCTCGGCGTGCTCGGCGATCCGAAGCTCCGCGTCGTTGGCGGCACGCGCTAGGCGCGGGCCCCATGTTCACCCTCGCTCATCTCTCCGATCCGCATCTGCCGATGCCGCAGGCGCGCGTCGGCCAGCTGCTCGGCAAGCGCGTCACCGGCTACGTGAACTGGTGGCGCAACCGGGCCGACCTGCACCGGCCTGAGGCGCTGGCGGGCCTGGTGGCCGACATCAAGACGCAGAAGCCCGACCACATCGCGCTGACCGGCGACCTGGTGAACATCTCGCTGCCGGACGAGTTCGCGCGCGCCTCGGCCTGGCTCTCCGAATTCGGCAAGCCCGAGGACATCACCGTCATCCCCGGCAACCACGACGTCTATGTCGCCACGAAGTGGGGCGAGGGGCTCGGCCTCTGGGGTGCCTACATGGCGGGCGACGGCAAGCCGCCGGCCGCCGATTTCGCGATCTTCCCGACCGTGCGCCGCCGCGGCCCGGTCGCGCTGGTCGGGCTGAACAGCGGCGTGCCCAAGCCGCCCTTGTTCGCGACGGGCACGCTGGGCGAGCAGCAGATCGCCGAGACGGAAAAGCTGCTGGCCGAGCTCGGTCGCGAGGGCCTGTGCCGGGTCGTCCTGATCCATCACCCGCCGCTCACTACCGAGAAGCATTTCAAGCGCCTGACTGATGCCGCCGCCTTCCAGGCGATGATCCGGCGCGTGGGCTGCGAGATCGTCCTGCACGGCCACAACCATCGCAGCGAAGTGGCGCAGATCGCAGGCCCAATCGGGTCCATCCCCGTCGTCGGCGTGACGTCGGCCTCGGCGGCGCCCGGCAGCAAGTACGGCCGCGCGCGCTACCACTTGCTCGGCATCGAGCGCGAAGGCGCAGGGTGGCGCATCGCCGTCGATATCCGCGCGCTCAAGGCAGATGGCAGCGGTTGTGAACCAGATGGTCGCATCGTGTTCCGCAGCGATGCGACCGTCCGCATGGTAGCCTGAGCGCATGGCTTCCACCGACATCGTCGTCAGTCCGGTCGCGACCAAGGCCGATCTCAACGCCTTCATCGCGCTGCCCAAGCGGCTCTACGCCGGCCACAAGGGCTACACGCCGCATCTCGACGTCGAGCGGCGCGAGGCCTTCACGCCGGGCAAGAACCCGCTGTTCCACCATGTCGAGGTCCGGTTCTTCCTGGCTCGCCGCGGAGCCAAGGTCGTGGGCCGCATCACCGCCCAGGTCGACAACGCCCATCTCGAACGCTACGCCGACGCCACCGGCCATTTCGGCTGCCTCGCTGCCGAGGATGATCCGGCGATCTTCACCGCTCTCTTCGCCGCCGCCGAAGCGTGGCTGCGTGAGAAGGGGATGAAGCGCGTGACCGGGCCGTTCAGCCTCTCGGTCAACGAGGAGGTCGGCCTCCTGATCCACGGCTTCGACGCCCGGCCCATGCTCATGGTGCCTTACGATCCGCCCTATGCCGGTGGCAGGGTCGAGGCCAACGGCTATGCCAAGGCGAAGGACGTCTTCTCCTACGACTACGATGTCCAGAACGCGCCGGAGACGATCGGCGCCAAGCTGATGGCACGCGCCGGCATGGCAGGCCGGGTCAAGGTCCGCAGCGCCAACATGAAGATGTTCGACGCCGAGGTGCGGACCTTGGTCAATATCTTCAACGATGCCTGGAGCGACAATTGGGGCTTCGTTCCCTTCACCCAGGCCGAGATCGACCACGCCTCCAAGGCCTTCGGGCCGGTGATCGTGCCCGAGCTCGCGGTCTTCGTGGAGGTCGACGACGAGGCGGTGGCCTTCATCGTGGCGCTGACCAACCTCAACGAGGCGACCGTCGATTTCGACGGCAAGCTCGGCCCCTGGAAGCTCGCGAAGCTGCTCACGCGCATGAAGCTGCTGGGCGTTGGCAGCACGCGCGTGCCGCTGATGGGCGTGCGCAAGAAATACCGCAACCACCCGCTGATGGGCGCCGGGCTCGCCATGATGGCGATCGACCAGCTCCGCCAGAACGGCAAGCGGCTGGGCAAGACCACGGCCGAGCTGGGCTGGATCCTCGAGGACAACAAGGCGACCAACAACATCATCCGTTCGGTCGGCGGGGTGCACTACAAGACGCACCGCATCTACGAGAAGTCGCTGGGGTGAACGCGCCGACGTCATCGGCGTTCGCACCGCTCGCCAACCGGTCGTTCCGGGCGATGTGGATCGCCAACCTGATGTCGAACATCGGCGGCTGGATGGCGACCACGGGTGCCGCCTGGGAGATGACCAGCCTCACCCAGGAGCCGATCTTCGTGGCCCTGCTGGCGGCCGCCGGCACGCTGCCGATGTTCCTGTTCTGCTTCTTCGCCGGCATCCTGGCCGACCGCTTCGACCGCCGCCGCTACATCATCGTCTGCCAGTTCTGGATGATCGCCGTGGCCACGACGCTGGCGGTGCTGGCCTTCCTGGGCAGGCTCGACCACTGGAGCCTATTGGCGCTCTCCTTCTGCATGGGGCTGGGCAACGCCATGAACGCCCCGGCCTGGCATGCCGTGGTGCCGGAGATCGTCACGGGCCCGCAGCTCCGGCCGGCCATCGCGCTGAACAGTGCGGGCTTCAACCTCGCCCGCACCATCGGCCCGGTCATCGGCCAGCTGCTGCTCAGCTTGGTGGGCGTGTTCCTGCTGTTCGCCATCAATGCGCTCACCTACGTGGGCGTGGTCTTCGCCATGCGCGCCTGGAAGCGCCCTGCGGAGGCCCGCGCCTCCCAGCGCCGCGAGGGCTTCGCCGAGGCCGCCCGGGCGGGCATCGCCTTCGTCCGCGGCTCGGCCGAGCTCCGGGCGATCTTCGCCCGCGGTCTCTGTTTCTTCGTCCCGGCCATCGCCATGGGCACGCTCCTGCCGGTGATCGGGCGCTTCGAGCTGGGCCTCGACGAGTTCGACTTCGGCATCCTCTACGGCGTGTTCGGCGTCGGCGCGGTGGCGGCAGCTTTCTCGATGCCGACCGTCAACCGCCTGCTGGGCGCCGACCGCGCCAACATCTGGGCCATGGGCATATCGGCCGCGACCACGATGGTGGCGGCGCTGGCGATGACGCCGCTGGTGGTGGGCGCCGTGGTCGCCATCAACGGCGCCTGCTGGATCACCGTCATCGCCAACAACGGCGCCTCGGTTCAGATGATCCTGCCCAACTACATGCGGGCTCGTGGCATGGCGGTCCACCAGATGGTGTTTTTCGGCGCCATGGTGGCGGGCTCGCTTCTGTGGGGGAAGGTCGCCAATTTCTTCGACGTGCGCACCGCGCTCGTCGCCTCGGCCGTCGCGTTGGTGCCGCTCACCGTGCTCGCGGCGTCGATCAAGCTCCCGGGCTCGCCGCTGCCAAGAGTC
>SCVT01000447.1 GCA_004296815.1 Reyranella sp.
CGAGTGAACCCCAGGCTGTTGGAAATGTAGAAGCCGAGCTGATGGAAGATCAGAACGCTCAGAAACCCGGCGGTGAAGCCCACGATGGCCGTGCGCATGAAACTCCCCAATGCAGCGCGCCCGGCCACAATAGCATTTCCCTACGAACCGCGCGCGGGGGCTGCGGCATTAGCCAGCAATAATCGAGCCGACCGAGTTGGCGTGGCGCACACCGACTGTTAAGACGCGACGGAAACAGTCAGGAGCAGACATGGCCACCGCCGCCACGCCGATCAAAAGCGCCGCCAAGGGCATCACCGCCGACGCCAAGCCGTTCGACTGGGAGGACCCGTTCTTCCTCGACGACCAGCTCACCGAGGAGGAGATCGCCATCCGCGACGCGGCGCGCGACTACTGCCAGGACAAGCTGATGAGCCGAGTGCTGGAGGCCAACCGGCACGAGAAGTTCCACCGCGAGATCATGAACGAGTTCGGCGCGCTGGGCCTGCTGGGCTCCACCCTGCCCGAGAAGTACGGCTGCGCCGGCGCCAACTACACGAGCTACGGCCTGGTCGCCCGCGAGGTCGAGCGCGTCGATTCCGGCTACCGCTCGGCCATGAGCGTCCAGTCCTCGCTGGTTATGCACCCTATCTACGCCTACGGCAGCGAGGAGCAGCGCATGAAGTACCTGCCCAAGCTTGCCACCGGCGAGTGGGTCGGCTGCTTCGGCCTCACCGAGCCTGACCACGGCTCCGATCCCGGCGGCATGAAGACCCGCGCCGTCACGGTGCCCGGCGGCTTCAAGGTCTCGGGCTCCAAGATGTGGATCACCAACTCGCCGATCGCCGACGTTCTGGTGATCTGGGCCAAGCTCGACGGCGGCGCGATCCGTGGCTTCATCCTGGAGCGCGGCATGAAGGGCCTGGAGACGCCCAAGATCGAGGGCAAGTTCAGCCTGCGCGCCTCGGTGACCGGCGCCATCATGATGGACGAGGTCTTCGTGCCGGTTGAGAACCTGATGCCGAACGTCTCGGGCCTCGGCGGCCCGTTCGGCTGCCTCAACAACGCCCGCTACGGCATCGCCTGGGGCGCCATGGGCGCCGCCGAGTTCTGCTGGAAGCAGGCGCGCAGCTACACGCTCGACCGCAAGCAGTTCGGCCGGCCGCTCGCCGCCAACCAGCTCATCCAGAAGAAGCTCGCCGACATGCAGACCGAAATCGCGCTCGGCCTCCAGGCCTGCGTGCGCGTCGGCCGCCTCAAGGACAAGGGCCACGCCCAGCCGGAGATGATCTCCCTGATCAAGCGCAACAACTGCGGCAAGGCGCTCGACATCGCCCGCGTCGCCCGCGACATGCACGGCGGCAACGGCGTCTCGGACGAGTACCACGTGATCCGCCACGTCATGAACCTCGAGGCGGTCAACACCTACGAGGGCACGCACGACGTTCATGCGCTGATCCTCGGCCGCGCCATGACCGGCATCCAGGCCTTCAGCGCCGGAGCCTAACGGGCGTGGATCTGCTGCCACCGGCCGGCGACATCGCACTGGTTGTCGCCGGCGCGCTGGCCGCGGGCTTCGTCAACGGGTTGAGCGGCACCGGCTACGCGCTGGTGGCGCTGGGCTTCTGGCTGCAGGCCATGTCGCCCATCACGGCCGCGCCGCTGACCGCGCTCTGCGGCGTCGCCGGCCACATCCAGTCGCTGCCGCGCATCTGGAGCGGCGTCCGCTGGACCAGGCTCTGGCCGATGCTGACCGCCGGCATCGTCGGCGTGCCGCTCGGTACACTACTCCTCGACCATCTGCGGCCCGATCCCCTGAAGGCCGGCGTCGGTGTCTTCCTGATCGTCTACAGCGCCTGGATGGCGTTCGTGCGCCGACCGCCCATCGTCACCGGCGGCGGGCGCGCCGCGGACGCGGCGGTCGGACTGGTGGGCGGCGTGCTGGGCGGCATGGCGAGCCTCAGCGGTCCCGCCCCCGCGATCTGGGCGCAGCTCCGCGGCTACGGCAAGGACGAGCAGCGCGGCATCAATCAACCCTTCAACATGAGCGTGCTGTTCCTCGCCGTCGTCTCGGCAGGCGTCGCGGGCTTCCTCGACCGCACCTTCTTCGTCTGGGCGGCGATCGCCGTGCCGACGACCCTGATCGGCGCGCGCATCGGGCTGGCCTTCTACGGTCGCCTGGACGATGCGCAGTTCCGCCGGGTCATCCTCGCGTTGCTCACGCTCTCCGGCATCACCCTGATCGCGACGAGCCTACGCTAGCCAGCGCGCGCAACCGCTTTCCGCCAGGATCGCCTCCAGGCCCGCCGCGCCCTTCGCCGCG
>SCVT01000042.1 GCA_004296815.1 Reyranella sp.
CCGATCTGTTCTGGAGGCGTGGATCGCCGCCCGGTGGCGGATAGCCTTCGAGGAACACCGGCAGCTTCAGTTCCTCGGCCGTGTCCTCGACCGCGGCGACGAGGTCGAGATAGTCCTCGGTCCGCTCGACCGGCGGCATGAAGACGAAGAGATGGCCGTCGCGCGGCTCGAAGGCCATGGCGGTGCGCACGATGCCGGCGGCCGACGTGCCGACGAGCGGCCCGTGGTCGTTGTTCGGCGCCAGCGCGCGACGCCAGGCTTCGCGACGGGCGTCGCCGTCGCCGTTGGTCTCGGGCGCCACGGTGCGCTCCTGCCGGCGCAGCACGGGCGCACGGCGGAAGGCATCGAGTGGCGGCAGGTCGGGATGCGGCGCCATGGGATCGGGCTCGACGATGGGATCGGCATCGCCCGGCGCCGCCCACGGCAGCGAGTCGAGCGGCAGCCGATAGCCCAGCGGCGAATCGCCGGGGATCAGGTAGCACTTCTCCGAGCGCAGGAACCACGGCCCGCTCTTCCAGCGCCCGCTGTGTCCGTTGGCGCGGCCGTTGTGCTCGCGCGCGACAGGCAGGACGAAACCCACCGAGCTCTCCAGTCCCTTCTCGAAGACGCGCGCCAGGCGCTCGCGCTCCAGCGGGTCCTTCACCTTGGCTTCGTCGACCGTGACGTTGCTCGGCAGGCGCCGCTCGCGCCACAGGTAGTACCAGGTGTCCTCGAAGGCCGGGAACAGATAGGCAGGATCGAGCTGCAGCCGTTGGGCGAAGGCCAGCGCAAAGCGGTGCGCGGCCTCCGGCGTAGCACCCACCGGCTTGGACTCGACGGCGGTGAGATGCGGATCGCGCCAGATCGGCTGGCCGTCCTTGCGCCAGTGGCAGCCGAGTGCCCAGCGCGGCAGCTGCTCGCCGGGATACCACTTGCCCTGGCCGAAATGCAGCAGTGGCCCCGAAGCGAAGCGCCCCGCGAGCTTGCGGAACAGCACGCCGGCCAGCCGCCGCTTTTCCGGGCCCAGCGCCAGCGTGTTCCACTCCGCGCCGTCCATGTCGTCGACCGACACGAAGGTTGGCTCGCCACCCATGGTGAGGCGCACGTCGTGGCGGCCGATGTCCGTCTCGATCGCCTCGCCGACCTTGAGCAAGGTCCGCCACTGCTCCTCGGTGTAGGGCTTGGTGGTGCGCGGCGTCTCGCGCACGCGCGCTACCGACATCTCGTGCGCGAACTCGACCTCGGCCTTCTCGATGGCGCCCTCGATCGGCGCCGCGCTCGACGGCTCGGGCGTGCAGGCAAGCGGGATGTGGCCCTCGCCGGTGAGCAGGCCCGACGTCGGATCGAGGCCGATCCAGCCGGCGCCCGGCAGGTAGACCTCGCACCAGGCGTGGAGGTCGGTGAAGTCGTGCGTCGGGCCTTCGGGTCCCTCAAGCGGCTTCTCGTCGGCGACGAGCTGGATCAGGTAGCCCGAGGCGAAGCGTGCGGCGAAACCCAGGTGGCGCAGGATCATCACCAGCAGCCAGCCGGTGTCGCGGCAGGAGCCTTTGGCGAGGCCCAGCGTCTGCTCGCAGGTCTGCACGCCGGGCTCCATCCGCACGATGTAGCCGATCTCCTGCTGCAGCCGGGCGTTCAAGCCGACGACGAAGTCGATGGTGCGCTGCTTCTTGCTGCGGTCGACCTTGGCGAGCCACGCCTTCAGGAGCGGTCCGGCCGGTTCCAGCTTGCGGAAGGGCGCGATCTCCTCGGCCAGCGACGGGTCGTAGGCGAAGGGCCAGTGCTCGGCTGCGGGTTCGAGGAAGAAGTCGAACGGGTTGATGACCGACATGTCGGCCACCAGGTCCACGGCGATCTCGAACGTGTCGGTCTTCTCGGGGAAGACCAGGCGGGCGAGGTGATTGCCCTGCGGGTCCTGCTGCCAGTTGATGAAATGCTGAGCGGGTGTGACCTTCAGCGAATAGGAGAGCACGGGCGTACGGCTATGCGGCGCCGGCCGCAGCCGCACCACCTGTGGGCCCAGCGCAATCGGCCGGTCGTACCGGTAGGTCGTGCGATGATGCAGCGCGACGTGGATGCTCATGACGACCGTCTTTCTCCGCTCAAGGCAGGTCCAAGCAAGCCACATGCCAATGGGCCCGACATGAAAGCGTCATCGCGGCGTGATTGATGCCGAAGGCAAGCGCGCGGAGGGGATGGGTCTTGATGTCGGAGAACCAGGCGACGGAGGAGAGGGTGCTGCCCCTGCTCGTGCGGCCGTCCGCTGAAGGCGACGTCCCGGCCATGCTGGCGATCTACGAGCACCATATCCGGCAGGGCGAGCCGGACCTCGACGCCCAGTTCGCGATGCCCGAGCCCCTGCATGACGAGGACCTGAAACGACGGCGCAAGAACATGCTGCGCCGGCGCCTGCCGCATCTCGTGGCCGAGCGCGGGAACATGGTCGTGGGTTACGCCTACGCCGTGCCTTTCCGGAAGCGGCCGGCCTACCGGTACGCCGTCAAGCATTCGATCTACGTCCATCCCGGCCACCTGCATTCCGGCGTCGGCCGCGCGCTGCTGCCGGCGCTCGTCGAGGCCTGCGCGGAGGCAGGATACCGGCAGATGTTCGCCTATGTCGATGCG
Organism: Reyranella sp.; assembly: GCA_004296815.1. GTDB lineage: Bacteria > Pseudomonadota > Alphaproteobacteria > Reyranellales > Reyranellaceae > Reyranella. The sequence goes on from SCVT01000042.1 coordinate 2,602, forward strand.
TCGAACGTCGCGTCGCGAAGCCTTCACGAGGCCTTCGGCTTCCGCCTGGTCGGCGTGCTCGAGGGCGTCGGCCTCAAGTTCGGACGCTGGACCGACAGCCTGCTGCTGCAGCGCCCGCTCGGGGCGGGCGCCGACAGCCCGCCGGACTACTCGCGCACCACGTAGGTGTGGAAGCGAACGACGCCCTCCTTGTCGGTCTCGCGATAGATGCCCTGGATCTCGACGTCGAAGCCGGGGAAGAGGTTGGCGCTGCGCTCGAACATCCTGAGATAGTCGAGCATCGGCTTGGCGCGCTCGCCCAGCCGCTCGCCCGGCACGATGCTGGCGATGCCCGGCGGATAGACCACGAACATGGTGGTGGCGATGCGCCCGAACGCCTGCTCGATCGGCACGTAGTCGACATCGTTGCGGACCAGCCGCCGCACCGCCTCGTGCGGCGCCATCGCGGGCTCCGGCAGGTGCTCGGGTGCGAACTGGGCGCGTTGCAGGGTACTGACGGCGTTGTCGCGGAAGAAGCCGTGCATCTCGGCGCAGAGGTCGCGAAGCCGCACGCCCGAGTAGCGCGAGGGCCGCCGGCGCACGAACTCGCCGATCACGTCCTCGAGGCGCGCATTGTCGTCGTGCAGCTTCTTGAAGGCGACCAGTGCGCTCAGCAGCGTGCCGGCCTTGCTCGACTCGACGCCGGGCGTCAGCAGGAAGAGCAGCGAGTTGAGGTCGTTCTTCTCCGGCACGACCTGGTTCTCGCGCAGATATTGCGCCACCACCGGCGCCGGGATGCCGTGGCCGGCATAGCGTCCGGTCTCGCGGTTGAAGCCCGGCGTCAGCACGATGAGCTTGTTGGGATCGGTGATGGCGTAGCCCGGCGCCAGATGCGAGAAGCCGTGCCAGCGCGCGCCGGGCGCCAGCTCCCAGTGCCGCGCCTCGCCCGCCAGCTCGTCGGTCGGCACCTCTTCCCAGGCCATCTCGCGGCCGCCCGAGGTCGCGCGGTCGGGTACGAAGGGCTCGAAGAACCAGCGGCGGGCGAAGTCGCGCTCCTTGTCCTCGAACTCGCGGCGGATCGCCCGCATCTTCTTGCGGGTCTCGATGCCGAGGCGGATCGTGTCGTCCCACAACACCTCGCCGGACTTGCCCTTCATCATCTGCGCGCCGACGTCGAGCGAGGCGAACAGCGGGTAGAAGGGCGAGGTCGAGGCGTGCAGCATGAAGAATTCGTTGAAGCGCCGGTGCTCGATGCGCCGGCGCTGGCCTTCGATGTGGCTGTCCTTGACGTGGATCTGCGAGGCCTGGCTGAAGCTCGCGAGCTGCTTGTGCGCCGACTGCGTGGCGATGATGCCGGGACTGTCAGGGCCGAGGTCGGCCAGGCCCATGGCGAAGCGGCCGGCATAGAGCGGATGGAACTTCATGAAGCCCGCCCAGGCCTCGTCGAACAGGATGTAGTCGCAGAGATGGCCGATCTTGGCGACGATCATGCGGGCGTCGTAGATCGTGCCGTCGTAGGTGCACTGCTCGATGACAGCGACGCGGAACGGCCGCTGGCGCTTCCACGCCTCCTTGTCGGCGACCAGCGGATTGGTCCGGATCTTCTCGCGGATGGCGGCCTCGTCGAACGCCTCATGGAAGATCGGCCCGATCAGCCCGTGCGCGTTGCGATCGGTCTCGAGGAATATCGGCGTGCCTTGGCCGAGGAATAGCGCGCCGTGATGGGCGGCCTTGTGGTTGTTGCGGTCGAACAGGACGAGGTCGCCGTCCGCGACCAGCGCCTGCAGCACGATCTTGTTCGAGGAGGACGTGCCATTCAGCACGAAGTAGGTCTTTTCCGCGCCGAAGATCTGCGCGGCTTCCTGCTGCGCCTTGAGGGCGGGCCCCTCGTGAACCAGCAGGTCGCCGAGATCGAGCACCGAGTTGTCGAGGTCGTCGCGGAACACCGCTTCGCCCAGATGCTCGACGAAGATCCGGCCGATCGGGCTCCTGTTGTAGAAAATGCCGCCATTGTGGCCGGGGCAGGTCCAGAGCTGGTTGCCTTCTTCGGCATAGTCGACCAGCGCACCGAAGAACGGCGTCTTCAGCGTCTCGGCGTACTGCTTCAGCCGGCTCACCAGGTTCTTCGCGATGAACTCCGGCGTCTCCTCGGCGAGGAAGATGTAGCCGTCGATATAGTCCATCACCTCGACCGGGATGTCCTCCAGCCGCTTGCGGCGCACCAGGATGACGATCGGCATCTCCAGCCCTCGCCGGCGCATCAGGTTGATCAGCGCCGCGGACTTTCCGTCGAGGCCCTTCTTGCCCCAGTCGACGACCATGCAGCCGATGGCGGCGTCGGTCTGGACCACCATCTCGGCGTCCTCGACCCGGCGGGCCCGCACGACCTGGAAGCCGAGTTTCTCGATGGCGGTCGTGATCTCCGCCAGACGATGCCCTTCGAGGTCGTCGGCATCGAAGGAGGGTGCACAGATCAGGACAGTGAAGCGCCTGAAGAAATCCATGGTGCGGCCTTCCTCAGTAGACGCTGGGAACGTGCAGCTCGGGCGGTACCGGCTTGCGCATGTAGTCGGGCTTGAAGTCGCGCGGCGGCAGGACGATCGGCTCCTGCGTCACGTCGCGGTAGGGGATCTGCTGCAGCAGGTGATGGATGCAGTTGAGGCGGGCGCGCTTCTTGTCGTTGCCCTCGACCACCCACCAGCGCGCCTCGGGGATGTGCGTGCGCGCCAGCATCTCCTCCTTGGCGCGGGTGTAGTCCTCCCAGCGACGGCGGGACTCGAGGTCCATCGGCGAGAGCTTCCACTGCTTCAGCGGATCGTGGATCCGCATCAGGAAGCGGAGGTTCTGCTGCTCGTCGGTGATCGAGAACCAGTATTTCAGGAGGACGATGCCCGAGCGTACAAGCATGCGCTCGAACTCAGGCACGGTGCGGAAGAATTCCTCGACGTCGACCTCGTTGCAGAAGCCCATGACGCGCTCGACGCCGGCGCGGTTGTACCAGCTGCGGTCGAACAGCACGATTTCTCCGGCCGCCGGGAGGTGGGCGGTGTAGCGCTGGAAGTACCACTGGCTGCGCTCGCGCTCGGTCGGCGCCGACAGCGCGACGGTGCGGCAGGTGCGGGGGTTCAGCCGTTGCATCACGCGCTTGATGACGCCGCCCTTGCCGGCGGCGTCGCGGCCTTCGAACAGGACGACCACCTTCAGGCCCTTGTCGACGACCCATTCCTGCAGCTTCACCAGCTCGCGCTGCAGCCGCAGCAGCTCGGAGAAGTAGACCCTGCGGTCGAGCGGCGGCTGCGCGCCCCGCGGCAGTTCGAAGGCGCCCTCGGGCAGGCGCGCCATCAGCTCGTCGCCGATCTCCAGCTCGATCTCCTCGTCGAGCCCGTCGATCATCTCGTCATAGACCAGGTCCTCGAGCTTCTGCTGGTCCGATTCGGTGCCCATGGTCTCTCCTTGGTGCGGCGCGGAGCCCGAAAGTGGGGGCCTCATGTGACAAACGCGCGACGGCTCCCAGGGTGGCATCGAGCCGTGGCATGATGGTTCCGCCGGGCGGTGGCGACGGAGGGCCTGCCCGCCCACCCGTATGGCCAAGCCGCGCGGGGCTCCGATATCCTCAGATTCATGACCAATTACTTCGACCTTACGGGCAAGGTTGCCCTCGTGACCGGCGGCAGCCGCGGGCTGGGCTACCAGATGGTGAAGGCCTTTGCCGCCCACGGTGCCGATGTCTTCATCACCAGCCGCAAGCTCGAGACCTGCGACAAGGTCGCGGCCGAGGTGCGGGCGATGGGCCGCAAGGCCGCGACCCATGCCTGCAACGTGGCCAACTGGCAGGAGCTCGAAGGGCTGGTCGAGGCCGCCTACGCGGCCTTCGGCAAGGTCGATATCCTGGTGAACAATGCCGGCTCTTCGCCCCTGGCGCCCTCGTCGCTGGAGACGCCGGAGCAGCTCTTCGACCGCATCGTGTCGCTGAACTTCAAGGGGCCGTTCCGGCTGATGTCGCTGGTCGGCAGCCGCATGGCGGCGGGCGAGGGCGGCTCGATCATCAACGTGTCGAGCGCCGGCGCGCTCCGGCCGCGGCCGCAGATCGCGCCCTATGCCGGCGCCAAGGCCGCGCTCAATGCGCTGACCGAAGCCTTCGCCCACGAATACGGGCCGAAGGTCCGCGTGAACACCATCTCGCCCGGCCGCTTCCTGACCGACGTTTCGAAAGCCTGGCCGGAAGAGCACAAGAAGAACGCGACGGCGGCGCTGCAGCGCAGCGGCAGTCCCGAGGAGATCGTGACGGCCGCGCTCTATCTCGCGTCGGCCAGGTCGAGCTTCACCACCGGATCGCTGGTCCGGGTCGACGGAGGAATCGCCTGATGAAAATGAAAGCCGGTGTCCTGACGGTGTGCGGCGCGCCGCGGCCGTTCGCCAAGTCGAAGCCCATCCACGTCGTCGAGGTCGACCTCGATCCGCCCGGCGAGGGCGAGGTGCTGGTCAAGGTGGGCGGCGGCGGGCTCTGCCATTCCGACCTGTCGCTGATCAACGGCGACCGGCCGCGGCCCGTGCCGATCGTGCTGGGCCACGAGGGCTCGGGCGAGATCGTCGAGGTCGGTGCCGGCGTGAAGGACGTGAAGGTTGGCGACCATGTCTGCTTCACCTTCAACGTGAGCTGCGGCCGCTGCCGGCGCTGCCTCGAGGGCCGGCCCTATATCTGCGAACGGTCCGTCTCGCCGCGCGCGGCGGGCCAGCTCCTCTCGGGCAACCACCGCCTGCACATGAACGGCAAGCCGGTGAACCATCACTCCGGCGTCTCCTGCTACGCCGAGTATGCCGTGGTCGACCGCGGCTCGATCGTGGTCATCGACCGCTCCCTGCCGCTCGATGTCGCCGCCCTGTTCGGCTGCGCCGTGGTGACGGGCGTCGGCGCGGTGGTGAACACCGCGCAGATCCAGCCCGGCAGCACGGTGGCGATCGTGGGCCTGGGCGGCGTCGGCTTGAGCGGCCTGATGGGCGCTGTGCTGGCCGGCGCGGGCCGTATCGTGGCCATCGACCTCTCCGACGAGAAGCTCGGCCTCGCGCGCCAGCTCGGCGCCACCGACACGGTGAACGCCAAGGACGCCGATCACGTGACCCAGGTCCGCGACCTCACCAACGGCGGTGTCGACTATGCGTTCGATCTTGCCGGCACCATCAAGGCGATGGAGACGGCCTATCTCGTGACGCGCTGGGGCGGCACGACGGTGACGGCGGGCCTGTCGCCGATCCAGGCCGACTTCTCCTTCAAGCAGAGCCAGCTCGTCAGCGAGGAGAAGACGATCAAGGGGTCCTACATGGGAAGCTGCGTGCCGGTGCGCGACATCCCGCGGTTCATCGCGCTCTACCAGCAGGGCAAGCTCCCCGTGGACCGCATGGTCAGCCAGCGCATCGGCTTCGACGAGCTGAACGCGGGCTTCGACCGCCTGCAGGACGTGGCGACCGTGCGTCAGGTTCTGGTGCCGCACGGATGACGGTCACGATCGCCGCCGAGACGCCGCTGCAGGACGAGGTTCGCACGCTCGTCGCCGAGCTGAACGCCGTCCTGCTCGAGCTGACGCCGCCTGAGCATTGTCACCACCTGACCGTGGAGCAGATGGCCGACGACACGACGACCGTGTTCATCGCCCGTGACGGCGGCAGCGCCATTGCCTGCGGGGCCTTGAAGCGCCACGGCGACGGGATCGGCGAGGTGAAGCGCATGTACACGCGGCCCTCGCATCGCGGCCAGAAGATCGGCGAGCAGATCGTGGCACGCATCGAGGCACTGGCACGCTCCGAAGGCCTGAAGCGGCTGGTCCTGGAGACGGGCGACCAGCACTACGCCGCCTGGAAGGTCTACGAGCGATCCGGCTTCACGCGCTGCGGCCCGGTGCTCGACTATGCCGACGTGAAATGGTCGGTGTTTTACGACAAGCGTCTCGATACCTGACGCGTCAGCGGATCTCGAAACCGAGCTTCTTCAGGGAGGCGCGGATCGTCTCGCGACCGTTCATCGACTTGAGCGGGCCGAGCCGGTTCAGCACGCGCTGCGTCCAGGTCGCGGCCTGCAGCTCATGGCGCGCCGAGAAGCGGCTCATCTCCTCGTCGTAGGTCGAGCGCTGCTCGGCCTCGGCGCTCGCATCGTAGTGCTCGCGGTGCAGGACGGTGGCCTGGGGCAGGCGCGGCTTGACCTCGCCGGCCGCCTTCTCGGTGGCGTAGCCGACGCAGAGGCCGAACACGACGAACGACTGCTCGGGCAGGCCCAGCAGCTCGGCGACCTTGATCGGGTCGTTGCGCATGGCGCCGATATAGACGGTACGCAGCCCGATCGACTGGGCGGCGACGCAGGCGTTTTGGGCGGCGAGGGCTGCGTCGATGCAGGCCACCATGAAGGTCTCGAGCCAGGGCATGGTCTCGAAGTCGGTCTTCGTCGCGTCCGAGATGCGCTGGTTGCGCGCCATGTCGGCCACCCAGCAGAGGAAGACCGGGCACTGCTCGATGTGCTTCTGGTTGCCGGCGATCTCGGCCAGCACCTTCTTCTTCGCGGGATCGGTGATGGCGATGGCCGACCACCACTGCATGTTGGAGCTGGTGGCGGCGGACTGCGCGGCGGCGATCAGGGTCTCGAGCGCGCCGGCTGGCAGCGGGTCGGGCTTGTAGCCGCGCACCGAGCGGTGGTCGAGCATGACCGCGATGGTCTCGTTCCACGGGCCGGCGGGCGGCAGGGCGTCTGCGCCGTAGCGGCGGGCGAGCGCCTCGGTCTTTGAGGGCGTTGCGACGGTCAGCGAGTCCATGAAGCAGTGCCTTCCGGTTTGCGGCGGGTGATGGCGGTCACCAGTGCGAGGAGAATGAAGCCTGTGACGATCATGAAGATGGCGCGCGGGTCGCCGCGGTCCATCAGCCAGCCGAACAGGAGCGGCGAGATCATGCCGCCCAGGTTGAAGCCGGTGCTGACGAAGCCGAACACCTTGCCGAACGAGCCGGGCGGCGTGACGGCGCGCACCATCATGTCGCGCGAGGGCTGGATGATGCCGTTCAGCAGGCCGCCCAGCGACATCACGCCGATCAGCACGGCGGCCGGCATGTTCACCCAGGCCATCAGGATCGCCATGGTCGAGGTGCAGGCGAAGCCGATCGCCGCGACGCGTTCGTGATGCGGTGTGCGGTCTGCGATGATGCCGCCCAGCAGTACGCCGCCGGCGCTCAGCAGCAGGAAGCCCGAGAGCGCGACGTTGGCCACCGAGAAGGGCGTGCCATGGATCGCGCCCATGCCGACCACGGTGAAGGTCTGGATGCCGCTGTTGGCCATGGCGAGGCAGAAGAAGAACAGCAGGTTGCGCAGCACCGGCCCGCTCAGCAGCAGGTCGAGCCCGACCTTGGCGCCACCGGCCTTGCCCGAATCGCCGGGCTTGTGGGCGACCCGCGGCAGGATGCTGCCCGCCACGATCAGCAGCAGCGCGGTCGCGAAGGAGAGGCCGGCCGCGAACAGGAAGGCGCCGCGCCAGCCCCAGATGGCCGCACAGGCGAGCACGATGGCGGGCGTCACGCCCGAGCCGAGATAGCCTGCGAACGTGTGGATCGAGAACGCCTTGCCGATGCGCTTGGGAGCGACGGTGGCCGACAGGATCGAGTAGTCGGCCGGGTGGTAGACCGTGTTGGCGAGGCCGAGGAAGCCGTAGGCGATGACGAAGAACCAGTAGCCCGGCAGCAGCGCCGCCGCGGCGATGGCGACGGCGCCGAGCAGCAGCCCGCCGGTCAGCATGGCCCGGGGGCCGATGCGGTCGACCAGGAAACCGGCGGGCGTCTGCAGCAGCGCCGAGGCGACGTTGAAGGCCGTCAGCGCCAGGCCGATCTGGATGTAGCTGACGCCGAACGCCTCGCGCACCTCGCCGAACAGCGGCGGGAGCAGCATGATGTGCACGTGGCTGACGAAATGCGCGATCGCGATCAGCGCGATGACCTTGCCTTCGCGCAGCTTCTGGCGGTCGGCGCCGGCTTCGCTCGCCGGTATGGCGAAAGGATCACTCGTCGACGACATTGACGCCCAAAGTCCCGATTCCGGAGATCTCGACCTCGACCTTGTCGTCCGGCTTCAGCCAGAGCGGCGGCTTGCGGCCGGCACCGACGCCGTCCGGCGTGCCTGTGGCGATGATGTCGCCGGGCTCCAGCCAGGTCACGGTCGAGAGATATTCGATGATGGTGGCGACGTCGAAGATCATGTGATCCGTCGTGTCGTGCTGCACCACGTTGCCGTTGAGTCGCGTCGTGAGCTCGAGCCGCTGCGGATCGGCGATCACGTCGGCGGTCACCATCCAGGGCCCCAGCGGGCCGGTGGCGGGGAAGTTCTTGCCGGCGGTCACCGATTGCTTCTGGAAATCGCGCACGCTGCCGTCGAAGAAGCAGGTGTAGCCCGCGATCACCGACAGCGCGCTGG
>SCVT01000043.1 GCA_004296815.1 Reyranella sp.
AGCCGGTCGTCCAGCCGCCCGAACTCGCTGAGCGAGTCGAAAGCGAGCGAAATCGGCAGCAGCACCAGCGAGCCGAACAGGGTCGTCCAGGCCATCACGCGAAGTGCGCCCAGCCGGAGGTTGTAGGGTGCGCACCGCTCGACATAGAGCGCCCAGGCGAAGGCCGAGAGCATCCAGAGCAGCGTGCCGTCGAGGCTGCCGAAGGAGAGCGTGAAGGCCTGGAGCGAATTGTTCACCACGAGCACCACACCCGCGAAGGCGAGCACGATGCCGGCCCAGCCCATGCCCGGCAGCCGCCGCCCGCCGAACCAGGCCAGGATGGCGGCGAAGGCCGTCGTCGTCGTCATCACGATCGAGCCGACGCTGGGGGCGCTCCGCGCCATGGCCAGCCCCCAGCAGGCCTGGAACAGTGTGACGCCCACCAGCGACAGCAGCAGCACCGGCGGCCAGTCGCGCCGCGGCAGCGCCATGGGCTTGCGCATCAGCGCCATGACCGCAAACAGGAACAGGGCCGCGACCAGGTAGCGTGAGGCGCTGTAGAGGAGCGGGCTCATCACCTGCAGCACGTCCTTGGCGAAGGGATAGCTCGATCCCATCAGCATGGCCGTGCCGAACATCAGGACGTCGCCGGTGTAGCGGCGAGGCCTCACTGCTTGGGAGCCGTAGAAGCCTTCTGCGCGCCCCAGAAGCCGAACAGCGTGCCGGCAACGCGGCGGATCTGGATCTCCTCCGAGCCCTCGGTGATGCGGTAGCGGCGGTGGTGGCGGTAGATGTGCTCGAACGGCGTGTGGCGCGAATAGCCGATGCCGCCATGGACCTGCATGGCGCGGTCGGCGGCGTCGCAGACCAGGCGATTGGCGCGGTAGTTTGACATCGCCACCCATTCGCTGACGCTCATGTGGTGCTCGCGGTCGAGATGCCACGCCGTCTTGCGCACCAGCCCTCTGGTCATCTCGGCCTCAGTGTGCAGCTCCGCCAGCGGAAACTGGATCGCCTGGTTGGTCGCCAGCGCCTTGCCGAACACCTTGCGGTTCTTCGCATAGGCCACCGACATGTCGATGCAGTATTGCGCCGCCCCCAGGCTCGACGCGGCCTGGCGGATGCGGTTCTCGTGGACGAAGGTCTGCGCCACGTCGAGGCCGCGGCCTTCCTCGCCCAGCATGGTCGATGCAGGCACCGTGACATTGGTGAGCGAGACCTCGGCGTGGTCCGAGGGCATGTTGAAGGTCCACCACATGTATTCGACCTTGAAGCCCGGCGTCTTGATCGGCACCAGGAACGCCGAGATGCCGCGCGCATCGCCCGGCTTGCCCGAGGTGCGCGCAAACACGAGATCGACCGTGGCCGTGTGCATGCCGGTGTTGAACCGCTTCATGCCGTTGATCACCCAGTCCGCGCCCTTCTTGACCGCGGTGGTCTCCATGAACGTTGCGTCCGAGCCGTGCAGCGGCTCGGTAAGGCCGAAGCCGATACGCTCGGTGCCGCGAAACATGCCCTCGATGTAGCGGTCCTTCTGCTCCTGGGTGCCGAAGCGGTGCAGCAGCAGCGCCACCGGGAAATTGCCGACGATCGAGCTCTCGTTCTGCAGATCGTTGTGCAGCCCCAGCCCCTTGTGGGCGAGATGCTCGCGGATCAGCGCCATGGCGAGGTTCGACCCGTCCTTGCCGCCCAGCGCCTTGGGCAGGCCGAAGCGCAGGTGGCCGGCCTTGTCGGCGCGGCGCTTCATCTCGGCTAAGAGCTCTTCCCATTCGTGGCGGGGCTGGCCGTCGTTGTCCCAGTCGGTGCGCGCATGCTCGCGGCGGTGGTCGAAGAAGCGGATGTTGTCGTCCTGCTGCTCCAGCGGCCGGATCTCGCGCTCGATGAAGGCGTCGAGCTCGGCGATGTAGGCCGCGATGTCGGCGGGAATGGTGAAATCCATGGCGCGCTTCCTCTTATGAACGGTCGTTCACCGCACCATAAGACCCCCTCCGGCCTTCGGCCACCTCCCCCGAGACGAGGGAGGAGTCGGAGTCATCTCCTCCCCCGTCTCGGGGGAGGTGCTCCGCAGGGGCGGAGGGGGTCATGGCCGTGCCATAAGGGACCGATGGACATCGACCTTGCGATTGCCAAGTCCCTGGGCTTTCCCAAGCCGGCCTACACGGTGGTCGAACGCGAGCGCCGCTGGTTTTGTCGCGAGGTGCCGCGCGAACGGATCGTGCGGACCGAGACCATCGTCGATCTCTATGTCACCGGCGCACAGCTGCGGCTTCGGGAGGCACGTCCTCACAATGGTCAGCCGGCAATGCTGCGGTTCAGCCGAAAGGCCGACGTCGATCCTCGGACGAGGCTGATCACCTCGATCTACCTGCCGGAGCACGAGTTCGCCGTCCTGGCCGCGGCGCTGCCGGGCCTCAGGATCAGGAAGATTCGCCACAGGTTGAAGCCGCTTCCCGGCATTGTGCTGTCGGTCGACGAGTTCCAGGGCGAGCTCGAGGGGCTCAGGATGGTCGAGGTCGAGTTCGATACGGCGGAGCGGATGGCCTCATTCCCCATGCCCGACTTCGCGATCCGCGAAGTGACGGACGATCCGCGCTTCAGCGGCGGCCATCTCGTCGAACACGGCCTGCCCGAGGGTCTGTTGCCCGAAGGGCGAAGGGAGACTCTTCCTTAAACCGCCGG
>SCVT01000448.1 GCA_004296815.1 Reyranella sp.
TCGCGCCACACGCCGTTCGAGCACATCTACCGCCACCACCGCCGCTACCGCATCACCGAGGGCTCGGAGGAGATCCAGATCCGCCGCGTCGCCGGCACGCTGTTCGGCTTCTGGGGTGCACAGAAGGCCTCTACGGCGCCCAAGCAATGAAACCCGGCGCCCGTCCCTGGACGGGCGACGCCATGATGCTCGTCACGGCGCTGCTGATGGGCTCGAGCTATCCGTTCGCCAAGGACGTGCTTGGCGTGATGAGCCCGCTGCTCTACAGCGCCTCGCGCTATCTGGTGGCGAGCCTGTTCCTGTTCGCGGTCATGGCGCTGATGCGTCGCTCGCTCGCGCTGCCGCGGCGCGACTGGGTGCCGATGCTGCTGCTGTCGCTGATCGGCGTGGCGCTGTTCCAGGCCTGCTGGGGCCTCGCCATGGCGCGGAGCGCCCCGTCGGTCGGGTCGATCGTGATGACGACCACCACCGCCTTCTCGGCGATCATCGCCTGGATGGCCGGACGGCGGCTGCCGGCGCTGGGCTGGGCCGGCATCGTCATCGCCTTCGCAGGCGTCGTGGTGGTGGTGAACAACTCGCTCACCCGTTTCACGGTCGATTTCGGCAGCCTCGACGGCACGCTGCTCTGGATGCTCTCGGCCTTCGCCTGGGCGCTCTATGTCGACCGCTGCGCGCCCTACAACCAGCGACTGGGCGCCCTGCCGGTGATGGCCTGGACGACCCTGCTGGGCTCGCTGGTGCTGCTGCCGGTCTCGCTGATCTTCGATTCGCTGGCTGAGTTCGCCCGCCTCGACGACCGGCTGCTGGGCTTCTGGCTCTACACCGCGATCTTCCCGGTGGGCGTGGCCTTCCTCGGACTGACCGCGGGGCTGGAGCGGCTCGGGGTCTCCCGGGTCATGGTCTACATGTATCTGATCCCGGTCGCAGGCGTGGGCCTGTCCGCTGCCTTCTTCGGCGATCCGCTGACCGCCGCCCGCGTGCTGGGCGGCGGGGTCGTGCTGCTGGGCGTCATTCTGACGCGTGTCGCGCTCGACCGCGCCGCCCGGCTTCCTGTATGAACGGGGCGCAAACCAGAGGACGACCGATGGCCCGAAAGGCCTTGAAAAAAGCCGCTCCGAAGAAGGCCCCGGCCAAGCCGGCCGCGGCCCAGCTCACCACGCCGGGCACCGGCGGACGGCGGGCCTCCGTGGCGCGCGCGACCAAGGAGACGCGGATCGCCGCCGCCATCAACCTCGACGGCACCGGCGTCTACGACATCCACACCGGCATCGGCTTCCTCGACCATATGCTGGAGCAGCTCTCGCGCCACAGCCTGATCGACATCACGCTGCGCGCCGAGGGCGACCTGCACATCGACTATCACCACACGACCGAGGATGCCGGGATCGTGCTCGGCGAGTGCCTGACCAAGGCGCTGGGCGACCGCAAAGGCATCCGCCGCTACGGCAGCGCCGTCATCCCGATGGACGAGACGCTGACCGAGGTGGCGCTCGACGTCTCGAACCGGCCGTATCTCATCTGGAAGGTGAATTTCTCCAAGCCCAAGCTCGGCACGATGGACACCGAGCTGTTCAAGGAGTGGTTCCAGGCCTTCGCCCAGCTCGGCGGCCTGACCTTGCACGTGTGGAACCAGTACGGCGACAACAACCACCATATCGTCGAGAGCTGCTTCAAGGGCATCGCCCGTGCGCTGCGCGCGGCGATCGAGATCGATCCGCGCCAGGCGTCGGCGGTGCAGAGCACCAAGGGCGTCCTCTGACGGGACACATATGACCGTCGCTATCGTCGATTACGGCTCCGGCAACCTGCGGTCCGCCGCCAAAGCCTTCGAGCGCGCCGCCCGCGAGGCGGGCACGCACGAGCGCGTGCTGGTGACGGCCTCGCCCGCCGATGTGGCCGCGGCCGACCGCATCGTGCTGCCGGGCGTCGGCGCCTTCGCCGACTGCCGCGCCGGCCTCTACGCCGTGCCCGGCATGGTCGAGGCGCTGCAGCGCGAGGTGATCGAGCGCGGCAAGCCCTTCCTCGGCATCTGCGTCGGCATGCAGCTCATGGCCACGCGCGGCGTGGAGTACGGCATCCACGCCGGGCTCGACTGGATCGCGGGCGACGTGGTGCGCATCGAGCCCGGCAAGGACCATCTCAAGATCCCGCACATGGGCTGGAACGAGCTGTCGGCGCTCAAGCCGCACGCGCTGCTCGAAGGCATCGCGCCGCGCGACCACGCCTATTTCGTGCATTCCTTCCAGCTCGCCGCCGGGAAACCCGAGACCGTCCTCGGCCTGACGGACTATGGCGGTCCGGTTACGGCGATCGTCGGCCGCGACAACCTCGCCGGCACGCAGTTCCACCCGGAGAAGAGCCAGGCGACCGGCCTGCGCCTTATCACCAACTTTTTGCGCTGGAAGCCGTAACCGACCGGGCGGCGGCGGCATTCCTCGACTGTCCAGGGAACCAGAGGGGCCAGGGGGACAGAGGGGCCGACGCCATGCAAGTCCGTGCGATCGTTTCCAGCCGTGCGCCAACCCGCAGCCGCATCGACGAGCCGCTGGCGCGCTGCATCGAGGCCTGTTTCGACTGTGCCCAGGTCTGCGTGGCCTGCGCGGATGCCTCCCTCGCCGAACCCTCGGTGGCCCAC
>SCVT01000044.1 GCA_004296815.1 Reyranella sp.
CCGGTCTACGAGGTCTTCCAGATCCTCTGATGCCCGACCTCGCGACCCTTCTTCTCTTTTCGACGGCGTGCCTCGCGCTGACCGCGACGCCCGGCCCCGACATGCTACTGATCGCCTCGCGCAGCGCGAGCCAGGGCAAGGGTGCGGGCTTCGCGACGCTCGCCGGCATCCAGGTCGGCACCTACTGCCATGCGCTGGCGGCGGCCTTCGGCCTCTCGCAGCTCTTCCTGCTGGTGCCGTTCGCCTACGACATCGTGCGCTATGCGGGCGCGGCCTATCTGCTCTACCTCGCGTGGAAGACAGTTCAGGCCGGCGCGCCGGCCGCAACGCCGCAGCCGGATGCGGTGCGGCGCACGGTCGGGACGATGTTCTGGCAGGGGCTGCTCACCAACCTGCTCAACCCGAAGATGGTGCTGTTCGTCCTGGCGCTGTTCCCGCAGTTCGTGCAGCCCGAGGCAGGCTCGGTCGCGCTGCAGATCATGCTGCTCGCCACCATCCTCAACGCGATCGGCATCGTGGTGAACGGCGCGGTGATCGTCGCAGCGAGCCGGCTCGGTCGGCTCTTCACCGGCGGCGGCCGCTGGCGCCGCCTGCCGCAATATCTTCTGGGCGCGGTGTTCGCCGGCCTGGCGGTGAGGCTCGCCTTCGACTCGCGCCGCTAGGTCTTCGCGATCTTCTCCAGCACGGGCAGGATGTACTCGCGGAACTTCGCTGGGTTCTCGCTCATCGGGAAGTGGCCGAGCTCCTTCATCACCTGCACCTGGACGCCCGGGATCTGCGAGGCCGTGCGCAGCGTGTCCGCGGCGGTGCAGGAGAAATCGTACTCGCCGGTCAGCAGGTAGAGCGGGCAGACCTTGGTGTCGATCGTCTTCACCTTCTCGCGAAGGTCGCCGTCGACACGGTAGAAGTAGAGATCGCCTTTGAAGATGCCGGGGCCACCCTGCATGTACATCCAGAGCGTCTCATGCCGGTTGACCGGCGGCGCCTGCGGGGCGACGAGGCCGGAGATCAGCGCGGCGCAGACCTCGCCGCCGTGGACGTCGGGCCGGTGCAGCCAGGCGGTGTCGTACCAGGGCTGCTGGAAGTCCGCGGCCTCCAGGGCGACCAACGCACGGAACTCGGCGGCATGGGCGATCGCGAGATTGAGCACGATGCGGCCGCCGATCGAGCAGCCCATCACGACCGGCCTGTCGAGCTCCATGGCCTTGCAGAAGGCGCGGATGGCAGCGGTGTAGGAGGCCGTGGTGAGTCGATACTCGGTCTTCTCCCAGCCGTCGGGCGGTGTCGACTTGCCGTGCCAGGGCATGTCGAAGGCCATCACGCGATAGCGCTTCGTTACCTCGGGATCGGCCAGCAGGTGGCGGAACTGGCGATTGTCGGCGCCGGCCGTGTGCAGGCAGACGAGGGGGATACCGCTGCCGGCTTCCTCGAAGTAGATGCGGTGTGGCACGCCGTCGATGTCGAGCCGCACGTAGCGGCCGACCATGGGATCCAGAACGGGCGCCATGTCAGCCGGCCTCCGGCTGCCGGCGCGGCAGCGCCAGCAGGTCCTTGAAGAATTGCAGGTTCTGCAGCAGCGGTCGCAGGTCGCCGTCGAACGACGCCACGCCGCGCTTGGTCAGTGCGAACAGGTCGTGCCAGCCGGGATCGGGAATCTTCCGCCAGTGCTGCGTCCAGGCCTCGTCGGTCCCGCGGATCGTGAAGGCCGTCGAGCGCATCAGGCGCGGTCCGCGGTCGAAGGCGGCAAGCGCGCCGTCGTGCAGCACGAGATGGAACGGCTCGGCGCCGATCTCGATCCTGCACTCGACGTTCAGCCAGCGGCCGCGGCGTTGCAGGTCGGTGTCGTCGGCGATCAGTTCCGGGAGGCGAGCGAAACGGTCGGCAGGAGTCATTCCTGCAGAATGTACTCGATCGTCGACCCGTCGGAAGCCTTGAAGGCGGACTTCACCCACCGGCCGCGATCGTCGAACCACTGGTCCATCTGGACGTCGCCGGTATAGGTGTAGCGCGTCGCGGGCAACATGCCGTTCGAGGTCTGCACGGTCTCGCGGCCGCGCGGCGTGATGTGCACGCGCGAAAGGTTGCCGTTCTGGCTGTTCAGGATGGCCGACTGCTGGACCTGGCCGAAGTTCCAGTGCGTCGAAGGCACCGTGCCGGCGGGCAGCGTCTTCTGGCCGCCAGTGGCTGTCGTCGCGACGCCGCCGTCGGCCTGCCGGGCGGCGCGCACCGTGAACTTTGCACCGTTGTCGTCGGTCTGGGTCGCGAGCGACTGGAAGGCGTTGCCGTTCCAGATCTCCTGGCCCTGATGCTTATAGCGATACATGGTGAGGCCGAGCACCTTGACCGCGAAGTCGATCGACGTCGTGACCGTGCGCTGGTCGCCGGTGCCGGAGAAGGTGAGGGTGTGCGTGCCGATGCGCTCGCCGTTGCGGAACGCGGCGAAGGAATGCGTCGGCCCATAGGGAAAGTCTTGGGCCGCGCCGACGGTCGCGGGACCGGAAACGAGGATGGTGAGGGCCAGGATCAGACGGCGCATCGGACAACTCCCTGCCACTTATACGCGGGTCCGGATCGCTGGATCAGCCGGTCAGACGACCCGGTCGGCCCTCAGCTTGGCGATAACGTCGGGCTTGTAGCCCAGTTCCTGCAAGATCTGGTCCGTGTGCTCGCCGAGCTGGGGCGCGCGACGGCGGATGGTGAGGGGCGTGCGCGAGAGCTTCACCGGCTCCTGCAGCACCGGCACCGGCTTGGCGGCGCCGGGGAACTCCATCGAATGGAAGAAGCCCG
Source organism: Reyranella sp. (assembly GCA_004296815.1). GTDB lineage: Bacteria > Pseudomonadota > Alphaproteobacteria > Reyranellales > Reyranellaceae > Reyranella. The sequence continues at coordinate 2,788 of SCVT01000044.1, forward strand.
CTTCCTTCACGTGCCTGTCGTCGAGCGCCTGCTGCGGCGTGTAGACGGCGCCGGCCGGGATGCGGTTGGCCTCGAGTTGCTCCAGCGCCTCGGCCACGGTGCGGCTGTCGCACCATTTCTGCATGATCTCCGACAGCGCCTCGCCGTTGTCGCCGCGCGCGAGGTCGTCCTTGAAGCGCGGGTCGGCGGCCATGTCCTCGTTGCCCATCAGGCGGCACCAGCGCACGAACAGCGGCTGGCCGATGGTCATGGCGTAGATCCAGCCGTCCTTGCACTTGAACGTGTCCGAAGGGCCCGCCGTGAAGCCGCGGTTGAGCGTGGCCATGCGGTTGAGGTTCAGCATCGACTGCTCGATGAGATGACCGTTGGCGATGTTGATCGCGGTGCGCAGCAGTGCCGTCTCGACCTTCTGTCCCTTGCCGCTGGTCGCGCGATCCATCAGCGCGGCCAGTACGCCCACGGTAGCGAGCAGCGCGGAGCTGAAATCGACATAGGGCGTGTTGGCGCGGGTCGGCACCTTGCCGTCGCCCGACAGGTACATGGCGCCCGACATCGCCTGGCCGATCGTGTCGAAGCCCACGCGCGTGGCGTAGGGGCCTTCCGAGCCGAAGGTAGAGTTGGTCGCGAGGATGATGCGCGGGTTGATCGCCGAGACAGTGTCGTAGTCGATGCCCATCTTCTTCAGGTCTTCGTAGGGCAGGTTGGCGATCACGACGTCCGAGACGGCGACCAGCTTCTTCACGATCTCGCGGCCGGCCGGCTTCATCGGGTTGAGCGTCAGGCCGAGCTTGTTGCGGCCCATCTGGAGAAACATGGCGCCGTCGCCGCCCTCAGTGACCGGCGTCACCCAGCGGTCCTCGCTGCCCTCCAGCTTCTCGATGCGGACCACCTCGGCACCGAGGTCGGCCAGCATCGTGCCGCAGAACGGTCCCGCGATGTAGCGGCCGAAATCGAGGACGCGGATGCCTTCCAGTACGCCAGCCATCGAGCTGTTCCCTTCGCCTTTGCTAGGCCGCGCGGGTGCGGCGGACGAGCAATAGCGCGACGAGGATGGTGGGAACAAGAATGGCCAGGGCCAGAAGCTCCATCGCCGTATTGCTAAGCGGCATGATGCCCCCGCCGGGCGTCGCCAGCACGAGCCCGCCGATGGCCAGCAGCACGCGCAGCGGCCATTCCAGGGCGCCGGCCGACCGCAGGTCGCCGACACCCCACTGGTAGCCCTGGATGCCGCCGCAGATGAACACGATGCCGATGCAGGCGGTGATGGTGAGGTAGATGGCCTCCAGCCACGGGATGGCATCGCCGGGGTTCGCACCCTGCAACATCAGTGCGGGGTTGAGCACGAAGAAGAAGGGGATGAAGTAGATGATGCTGCCGACCCACATCGACTCCCAGCCGGTCTTCATCGCCGGCGCGCCGGCGATGCCCGCTGCAGCGAAGGACGCGATGGCCACCGGCGGCGTGATCGAGGACAGCATGCCCCAGTAGAAGATGAACATATGCACGGCCATCTTGTTGAGGCCGAGCTTCTCGAGCGCCGGGCCGACCAGGATGGCGAGGAAGATGTAGCAGGCAGTGGTGGTAAGCCCGAGACCCAGGATCATGCTGGTCACGGCGCACATGACCAGCAGCAGGATCGCGTTGTTACCGGCGAGCTGCAGCAGGTCGTTGGCGAGCGAAGCGATGACGCCGGTGAGCGAGAAGGCGCCGATCAGCAGGCCGCAGCCCGCCAGGATGCCGATCAGCTCGACGAAGGTGCGGCCGTTGATCTCGAGGAAGTTGATGTAGTGGCGCAGCCCCCAGCGCTTGTCGCCCCAGATCTCATTCAGCACGACCAGCGCCATCATGCCGCCCAGCAGCGGCAGCAAGAGCGCGTTCGACCAGGCGTCGAAGGCGTTCTCCGGCGTGGCCTTGAGCGCTTTCGCCCAGTTCTCGCCCATCGCCGAGCAGGCGACGGTGAAGGCGATGGCAGCCAGCAGGTTGATCGTGTTGGCCGCACGCCACTTGCCGGGCTGCGTCCACTGGTTCAGCACGAGCAGGATGGCCGTCGCGTAGAACGGTGCATGACTCTCGCGCTTGAAGTAGAGCAGCATCACGACCAGCACGATGACGACGAAGGCGTAGTACCAGCCGTCCTTCAGGGCCTGCCAGGCACTCGGCAGCTCGCTCGCCTCGAGGCCCTTGAGGTTGCGGCGCGCGGCGTAGGAATCGACCTGGAAGTAGAGTCCGACATAGAAGAGCAGGGTGGGGATCGTCGCGGCCAGCGCCACCTCGGCATAGGTCGTGCCCATGAACTGGGCCATGACGAAGGCCGTGGCGCCGAGCAGCGGCGGCGACAGCACCGCACCGGTCGAGGCGCAGGCCTCGATCGCGCCGGCATAGGAGGGACTGAAGCCGGTCCGCTTCATGGTCGGGATGGTCATGGTCCCGGCGGTCAGCACGTTGCTGACGATGCTGCCGGACATCATGCCGAGCAGGCCGGAGGCCACGATGCAGACCTTGGCGGCCCCGCCGCGCAGCGTGCCGCAGAGGGCGAAGGCGAGGTTGATGAAGAACTTGCCGGCGCCGGTCACCATCAGCGCGGTCCCGAACACCAGGAAGCCGATGACCGTCTCGGCGAACGCCTGGATCGGGATGCCGAGCAGGCTCTCGGTCGAGAGCATGTGGTAGGCGGTCGTCTGGTCGAGCGTCGATTGCGTGCCTTTGAGGGGGCCGAGCCACGAGGCGCCGGCGAACATCGGATAGGCCGTGAAGGGAAAGACGCTCAGCAGCAGGCTCCAGCCGCCGGTGCGGCGCAGCGCCTCCATCAGCACCGCCCACATGAAGAAGCCGGTCCAGATGATCGACTGCGGCGGATCGCCGAACTCCCAGCCGAGCTCGGCGGCCTTGCGGATGTTGATCATCAGGTAGAGCGCCGCCGCCGCGGTGCCGACGAAGAGCACGACGTCGTACCAGGCGACGCGATCGACCGACGCCTTGCCGCTGCCCGGAAAGATCACGAAAGTGAAGGGCAGCATGCAGAAGATGAGGAGGTAGAAGTACTCCGTGTTGAGCGGCGTGAAGCCCACGAAGAAGCGCAGGGTGAATTGCTGGTTGATGCAGAGGAAGATCGTGATCGCGGTGAAGGCGATCAGCATCCAGCGCCAGACACCCGTCAGGTAGCGCGTGCGCAGCGTCTCGGCTTCGGCGGGGCCGACATTGTGCGGATCGTCGAAGACGATCCGCGCTGTCTGGTCTGCCATGACGGCGCCGGCCGCCTACTCGAAGATCACGTCCATCCCGGCCTTCTGGAGCGCAGCCGCGCGGGCCTTCATCCAGCCCTCGGCGAAGGCCTTGTCGTCGGCCGGGGCGTTGGCCGTGTAGGCCTTCCAGGCGTCGATCATCACCTGCTGCCGTTTCACGAGGTTGTCGTTGTGCTTCTGCGCCGCGTCGGTCCACACGCCCTTCTCCTTGAAGGCGCGCACGGTGCCGTCGTGGTAGGGCACGACCCAGGTCATGTTCTGCAGCGCCAGCGCCATGCCCTCGGCGCCCGGTGCGCCGGCCTTGTAGCCGTCGTAGGTGTCGATCATGGCCTTGGTGACGGCATAGATCGTGTCGGCCGGGCGGTCGGCGTAGGTCATGAAGATCGGATAGGCGTAACTCGCCATCTCGACCGGGGTCTGGGGCGAGAGGCCGCCGGCGCCACAGGTCGCCTTCACGGGGACGAAGTACGGCGCCTTCTTGTGGACGCGTGCCCAGCCTTCCTTGTCGGAGGCGGGCATCGGCGGAAACATGATGCCGCGCGGCGAGTTGTCGGCCTCCTTCGACTGGCCCGAGATCGTCGAGGTGAGGACGGCGTCGGCTTCGTTGTTGATCACGCCCTTCCACATCGCGTTGTTCGAGGAGAACTGGACGGGCGTCATATCCTTCTCGGTGAGGCCGCCGAAGGCGATGAGCGCGATCACGCCCTGGGTGAGGGCCGGCGAGCCGACCACGACGCCGAGACGCTTGCCCTTGAGGTCCTTGACCTCCTTGACGCCGGTGTCCTTCGCGACGGCGAGGCCCAGCCCGTTACAGGCGGTCGCCGCCATGATCAGGCGGGTGGGCTGCGGGCCCCAACTCTTGGTGCCGAACTCGAACACGCCTTCCTGGGCGAAGTAGGTGCCGATGCCCATCTGCGAGATGACAGCGCGATTGGCCTTCACCGGGGCGAGGCGGCCGGTGTCATTGCCCGACGGCAGCACGCGCACGTCGGTGCCCAGCGTATTCTTGAACTGCTGGCCGATGGCGACGGCGATGTTGAAGCCCGAGGAGCCCGTATCGTAGGCCGTCCAGGACATTTCCTTCGGCAGGCTCTGCGCGAAAGCCGGCGCGGAAGCGGCAAGGAACGCCAACGCGGCGCCCGTCGTGACGGAACGTCGAAGCATCAAATCCTCCCTGTGCGTGGCGCCTTGTGGCCGGCGCTCATCGCGCCGGCATGTTGCCAAGCCGGGAGGGGTTGTTCAATCGAAGAAGGTGTTGGGTCTCAGGAAGACCGCCAGCATGAGGCAGCCTTCGTCGGTCCATGCCTCGTGCCGGCTGCCGGCGCGGCGCCAGACGTATTGGCCCGGCCCGCAGACTCCGTCATGGTCGGCAAACGAACCTTCCAGCACGTAGGTCTGTTCGATCGCGACATGCTCGTGACGCGGCAGGCGCGCGCCGGGCGCCCAGCGCATCAGCACCGTCGACATGCCGGTGTCCTTCTGCTCCATCAGGATCTTCCACTCGACCCCGGGGAAGCGCGTCGGCTGCCACGGTACGCTGGCGACGTCGACATAGGTCGAGTCGGCCACGGTGGGCATCGTCTCGGCGTTCATGCGGCGGCCCTCTGGCGGGCGCGCAGCTTGGCGGCCTTGAGCGTGCCGCCGCGCATCACATGGCCGGGCAGGGGGCGGCCGACCACCTGTTCGGCGATCTTCGCGACCTCGATCAACTTCTCGACGTCGAGCCCGGTCTCCACGCCCATCTCCTCGCACATGTAGGCGAAGTCCTCGGTGCAGATGTTGCCGACGGCCCCTTCGGTCGCCGCGAACGGGCAGCCGCCGAGGCCCGCGATCGAGGCGTCGAACTTGGTGACGCCGAGGCGCAGGCCGGCATAGGCCGCGGCCATGCCGGTGCCGCGCGTGTCGTGCAGGTGGAGCGAGATCTCGAGCTCCGGCCACTTGTTGCGGATGGCGCCGATCAGGCGCTCGACCGATTGCGGCGTGGCCCAGCCCATGGCGTCGGTGAGCTTGATGCCCTTCAGCCTGAAGCCCGCCAGCTCGGCCTCGTCGAGCGCGAGCTGCACGCGCTGCAGGATCAATTCGGTCGAGAGCTCGCCCTCGTAGTTGCAGCCGAAGGCGCCGAGGATGATGCCCCATTCGACCGGCATGCCACGGTCCTTGAAGGTCTTGAGCGACATGCGCTGCTCGACCATGGCGTCGGGGACGGACTTGCCGATGTTCTTCAGCGAGAAGGTGTCGGAGGCCGTCACGCGCACGCCGCCGTCGACATGTAGCGGACCGCGCAGCGCGCGCTCGAGGCCCTGCTGGTTGAGCCACAGGGCGGCGTACTGGACGCCAGGCTTCTTGGTGATGGCGGCGGCGACCTCTTCGGCATCCGCCATCGTGGGAACCCGCTTGGGGTTCACGTAGGAGACGCAGGCGATGCGCTTCAGTCCTGCATCGGCCAGCGCCTCGATCAGCCGAACCTTCTCGGCTACCGGGATCGCCGTCTTCTCCGACTGGAAGCCCTCGCGAGGGCCCTCCTCGTCGATGGTCACTCGCTTGGGCAGGTCGGACACGGGCGAACTCCCTGGCTAGGGGGAAGAGGGCGTCAGCCCTCTTCCTGGAACGCCTCCTGACGTGCCTTCTTGAAGCTCGGCAAGGCCATCAGGAGCAGCAGGACCGCGGTGGTGATCAGCAGGCCGAGGCTGATCGGCCGCTGCAGGAACACCATCGGGTCGCCACGCGACAGGAGCATGGCGCGACGGAAGTATTCCTCCATCTGCGGCCCCAACACCAGCCCCAGCAGGAACGGTGCGCCCTCGCAGCCCAACCGCACGAAGATGTAGCCCAGCACGCCGAAGGCGGCGACCTGCATCACGTGGAAGGTACTGTTCTGGAGGCTGTACGCGCCGATGCAGCAGAAGAGCAGGATGGCCGGCGCCAGGAAACGGTACGGCACGGTGAGCAGCTTCACCCACAGGCCGATCATCGGCAGGTTGATGACGACCAGCATGGCGTTGCCGATCCACATCGAGGCGATCATGCCCCAGAAGAGATCCGGCTTCTTGGTCATGACCTCTGGGCCAGGCTGGATGCCCTGGATGATCATGGCACCGACCATCAGCGCCATGACGGCGTTCGATGGGATGCCGAGCGTCAGCATCGGGATGAACGAGGTCTGTGCGGCGGCATTATTGGCCGCCTCGGGCGATGCGACACCCTCCACCGCGCCCTTGCCGAAGATCTCTGGTGTCTTCGAGAGCTTCTTCTCGAGCGTATAGGCCGAGAAGGCGCCGAGCGTCGGACCGCCGCCCGGGAGCACGCCGAGCGCGGCGCCCAGGAATGTGCCGCGCAGCGCGGCGGGGATCGCCCGGCGGATTTCCTCTGCCGTGGGCCACAGGGAGTTCACCTTGATGGTGCCTCCTGTGCGCGTCAGATGTCGTTCCAGGTTGACCACGATCTCGGCGATGCCGAACAGGCCCATCGCGATCGGCGCGAAGTCGATGCCGTCCGAGAGCTCGGGCAGGTCGAATGTGAAGCGCTGCGCGCCGGTGTTGACGTCGGTGCCGACCAGGCCGAACAGCAGCCCGAGGAAGATCATGGCGATCGCCTTGATCACCGAGCCGCTCGCCAGGATGACCGCGGCGACCAGGCCGAGCGCCATCAGCGAGCAATAGTCGGCCGGGCCGAACTTCTGCGCCATACGCGTCAGCGGCTCGGCGAACAGCACGATGATGATCGTGCCGACGGTGCCGGCGAAGAACGAGCCGACCGCCGAGATCGAGAGCGCCGCGCCGGCGCGTCCCTTGCGCGCCATCTGGTAGCCGTCGAGACAGGTGACGACCGATGCCGACTCACCCGGCAGGTTCACCAGGATCGAGGTCGTCGAACCGCCGTACGAGGCACCGTAGTAGATGCCCGCCAGCATGATCAGCGAGGCGGTCGGCGGCAGGTGGAAGGTGATCGGCAGCAGCATGGCGATGGTCGCCACGGGACCGATGCCGGGCAGGACGCCGATCAGCGTGCCGAGCAGACAG
>SCVT01000449.1 GCA_004296815.1 Reyranella sp.
AAGGCCGCCGGCGTCACGCCCGATATGCGGGCCGCCTGGCCCAAGGTCGCCGGCCGGCCGGCCTCGAGCTTCTGCCGGACCTCGTTCGACAGACTGCCGATCACGCCGTAGTCTAGGTCGGCCGGCAGCTCCAGAGCCTCGTCCCGGCGATAGGCCGCAATGTCCTGGCGCTGGCGAACGAGGTAGCCCTCGTAGCGTGCGTCGATCGTGAGCTGGTCGGAAACGGCCGTCGGCACGCCGGACAGCTCGGGCCAGAGCTCGGTGATCCGGCTCCAGCCGATATCGGCATAAGCCAGCAGATCCAGCGCCGATCTCGGGACGCCATCCTGGTTGATGGTGATCCCGCGCTTGGCCAGGGCGGTGGGGCTGAGCTTGAGGCCGGCAGCGATCGTCCGGGCTGCCTGCAATGCCTGCTGTTTCACGTGAAACATTTCTGCCCGCTCCGAACTCACGCAGCCGATCTCCAGGCCGCGCGGAGTCAGGCGCTGGTCGGCATTGTCGGCCCGCAACCACAGCCGATACTCGGCCCGGGACGTGAACATCCGGTAGGGTTCAGTGACTCCCAGCGAGACCAAATCATCAATCAAAACACCGAGATAGCCGTCGGCACGGTCGACGACGAGGGGCTTCGCCAGCGCTGCATTCAGTCCCGCGATGAGGCCCTGGGCGGCGGCTTCCTCGTAGCCCGTGGTGCCGTTGATCTGGCCGGCCATGTAGAGGCCTGGAACGCGGCGGGTCTCCAGGGTCGCGTGCAGCTCGCGTGGATCGATATGATCGTATTCGATGGCATACCCTGGTCGGCGCATGACTGCGCGCTCCAACCCCGGGATGGTCTGCAGCATCGCGAGCTGCACTTCCTCAGGCAGGGAGGTCGAGATGCCGTTGGGATAGACGGTGTCGTCGTCCAGCCCCTCGGGCTCCAGGAAGATCTGGTGCCGGTCGCGGTGCCCGAACCGGACCACCTTGTCCTCGATCGAGGGGCAATAGCGGGGACCGACGCTCTCGATCTGGCCCGAGTACATCGGCGCACGATGCAGGTTGGCGCGGATGATCTCGTGCGTCGCCGCGGTGGTCGTCGTGATGTGACAGGGCACCTGCGGCGTCGCGATGCGATCGGTCAGGTACGAGAACGGCACCGGCGGATCGTCGCCGTCCTGACGCTCGAGCGAGGCGTAGTCGATCGTGCTGCCGTCGAGCCGCGCCGGTGTGCCGGTCTTGAGTCGTCCCAGAGCGAAGCCCAAGCGATGCAACGTGTGGGCGAGTCCTACAGACGGCTCCTCAACCCCGTCGCCGCGCGCGCGTCCGGCGGGGATCTTGGTTTCGCCCATATGAATCAGGCCTCGGAGGAACGTGCCTGTCGTGATGATCACGCGACCGGCGCCGATCTCAACGCCCGCTTCCGTGACCACGCCGGCACACGCACCACGTGCATCTAGAAGAATATCGGCAACCGCGTATGCCCTGATCTCGAGATTGGCCTGCTCCGCCAGCAGCGCCTGCACGGCGGCGCGATAGAGCTTGCGATCGGCCTGCGCGCGCGGCCCGCGCACCGCCGGCCCCTTGGAGAGGTTGAGGGTGCGGAACTGGATGCCGGCACGGTCGGTGGCCCGGCCCATGATGCCGTCCAGCGCATCGATCTCGCGGACGAGATGACCCTTGCCCAGCCCGCCGATCGCGGGATTGCACGACATCTCGCCGATCGTCTCGATCCGGTGGGTCAGCAGCAGCGTGCGGGCGCCCAGCCGCGCCGACGCGGCCGCGGCCTCGCAGCCGGCATGGCCGCCGCCCACCACGATCACATCATAGGGAAACGCCCGCATGGCGGGCCTTTTACGCCCGCCGGTCAGGCCCGGTCCAGATGACTCGTATCGTTGATTCGGCCGACCCGGACATCGCCCCCGGCGAGCACGTCGATCTCGTTCAGGGTGCAGGGGTCCTGCGCCAGTCGCCAATAGGCCGACAGCGGCTGGTCGATGAGCTGCAGGATCAGGGCGCGGTTCACGCTGTCATGGCCGACGAGCACGACCGTGTCGTCGGGGTGCTTGGCCAGCACCATGCGGAGCGCGTTCGACGTCCGCGCCACCACGTCCTGTAGCGACTCGCCGCCCGGGAAGCGCACGAGGTGCGGCGCGTTCCGCCAGAGATGCCACGCCGCCGGCTCGGCCTTCTCGACCTCCTCGTGCGTGCGCATCTGCCACTGGCCGTAGTCGATGTCGCCCATGCCCTGGTCGACGGAGGCGGGGATGCCGCACGCCTCGGCGACCTTGGCGCCCGTGACGACGCAGCGTTCGAGCGGGCTCGTGTAGACCGCCACCGGCTTCCAGTGCTGGGCGATGCGCGCGGCCAGAGCGTCGGCCTGGGCCAGCCCGTGCGTGGTGAGAGGCAGCTCCGCCTTGCCGCGGAAACGGGCCGGCTTGATCCCATCGACGTGGCCGTGACGGGTCAGGAGGATCTTCGTCATCCCCCCAGTGTAGCGTAGCTCCCGGCGAGGAACTCGGCCTTCGCGCGCGTCCGGCTGAGCTTGCCGGACGAGGTCAGCGGCAAGCCACCCTGTCGCGAGATCAGCTCGATCCGGCACTCGACGCCGACGGTCTCCTTCACGATCTGCCGGATGCTGCCGGCGAGCTCGCTCATCACCTGCGCTTCGCCGGCGAAGCTCTGCACCAGCACCACGACCTCTTCGCCCCCATCACCCCCGTTGGCGGCCTCGACCGAGAAGGCGCAGGCGTCGCCGCGGCGCAGGCCGGGCAGGGCCTCGATCGCCCACTCGATATCCTGCGGCCAGATGTTGCGGCCGTTGATGATGATCAGGTCCTTGGCGCGGCCGGTGATCACCAGCTCGCCGTCGCAGAAGTAGCCGAGGTCGCCGGTGTCGAGCCATCCGTCGTCGAGCACGGCGAGGCTTTCCTCGGTGCGCAGGAAGTAGCCCGGCATCACGCTCGGACCGTTGACGAAGATGCGTCCGACACGGCGCTCAGCCAGCGGCATGCCGCTCTCGCCACGGACCTGCGCGCGATGCCCATCCATCGGCCGGCCGCACAGCACGAACTCGCGTTCATCCATCCGGTCGGTGCGCAGTCCGGTGAAGCGGTCGCTGATGCTCAGTCCGACGCAGACCTCGGCCATGCCGTAGCTCGCGAGGAAGGCACGCGGATCGAAGCCGTTGGCGGCGAAGGTTTCGGCAAAGCGCTGCAGAACCGCGGTCTGGATCATGTCCGCGCCGATGCCGGCGAGCTTCAAGCACGACAGGTCGATGTCGGGCGGCGTCCGCCCGAAAGCACGGCGCGCGACGAGGTCGTAGCCGAAGCTCGGACTGTAGGTGATGGTGGCGCGGCGGCGCGAGATCAGCGACAGCCATTGCATGGGACGGCGTGCGAAGTCGCGCGGCGCGAGCAGGTCGACGCTGCGCTGCGCGCACATCGGCGCCAGCACGAAACCGATCAGGCCCATGTCGTGATAGAGCGGCAGCCAGCTCACGCCGGCATCGTGCTCGTCGAGCTGCTGGCGTGCGATCGACCCGTCGATATTGGCCATGAGCTGGTTCTGGCGGATGTCGACGCCGAGCGGCTGGCGCGTACTGCCGGAGGAGAACTGGATGTAGCAGCGCTCGCCGGGACCGAGTGGTCTCAGCTCGACTTGCGCCTCGGGCAAAGCTTCGAAGGTCGATATCGGCCCGACTATGCGCGCCCAGGTGCCGGTGGCGGCCGTCTTCGCGAAGCCGGCCAGCTCGTCGGGCGCCAGGACTGCCACGGCGCCGGCGGCGACGATCTGGCGACGCAGCTGGGTAATGTAGCCTTCCTTGGCGCCGAGCCCGACCGGCACGGCGACCGGCACCGGCAGCACGCCGGCATACTGCGCGCCGAAGAAGGCGACGCAGAAACCCGGCCAGGTGTCGGCCACGATGACCATGCGCTCGCCGCGGCCGATGCCGGCGCCGATCAGGCGGCGCGCGAAACGCTGGGCCTGCACACGCAGGTCGGCGTAGGCCAGCCGGCTCAGCAGCTTGCCGCGGGCATCGAAGAAATTGAGGCCAGTCTCTCCGAGTGCTGCGTAGTCGAGCGCCTCACAAAGGCTGGCGAATCCGCCGAGACGGAACGGCAGGGTGCCGTTGGCGGTCGGAGTCGGGATCAACCCCTCCGGCGCCGGATCGGCGGGCAGGGTCGACGAATAGCGTTGCAGCCGGCTGGCCTCGCCTTCTGAGGTGAGGGTCTCCGGAAACGGCACAGACAGGACTTCACGGATCGACGTCATCGGACGATCTCCAAAACGGTTCGCACTAAGCGCGCCACCGCTCGGTTGACCGTCCCAATGGATCATCCCGTCCATCGAAAGAGCGACGCTATCGCCGGCAGGTCTTCTGGCTCACGGGTCGTAGCTCCTGCCCGTCTTCCCAGACCTAGGTCCAGTGACATATGGGCCGTCGCTCGCCGCTTACAGCTGCGGGTACAGCTGCCGATTGGCTCCGAAGAGGGAGCGGCACGGCATTCCCTGTTAGCCTCCGGTTAAGGAGGACCGTCGATGCACCACCGTTAGGGCCGGCGGGCATCGCGGTCAAGCAGGCGACAGGGCCCACCCGCCGTCGGCTTGACGCCTCCGCGGCACGCCCATATCGATCGGAAATCGACGGAAAGGGAACGCCGTGTCGTCCTCTGCAGGACCAATCGGCGGCTGTACCCGCAGCTGTAAGCGGCGAGCGCGTGTTCAACGAGCCACTGGGCCCTCGGGTCCGGGAAGGCGAGCACGAGCGGCGACCTGCAAGCCAGAAGACCTGCCGGCGATAGCGTCGCTCTTCCGATGGACGGGACGATCCAGCGGAACGGTCAACCGAGCGGTGACGCGCTGTCGTGCGTGAACCCGATTCGGAGACCCCGATGAAGAACATCCTGCTGCTGGCCCGCTCCGCCACCACCGGTGGTGCGTTGAAGGAGATGGAGCGGTTGCGCGACGATGCGGCCGCGCATCCCGGCGTCTCGCGCGCCGTCTTCGCCTTTGCCGAGGAAGGCACGCCATCGCTGCGCGCGGCGCTCGATGGGCTGATCGCCGCGGGCGCGACGAACGTCCTGATCATGCCGATGCTGGTGCCACTCGAGCCGAGCTTCATCAACGGCCTTCGCAAGGCGCTGCAGCGCTGGCAGGCCGCAGCGGCCGGGCCCTGGCCCGAGATCGCGATCGCCGCGCCTCCGGCTGCCCGCCCCGAGATGAAGGACGTGCTCGCCGCGATGATCGGCGCCGAAGCCTCGCCGGTCGACCGCGTCGAGACCGCGCCGGCGGCGGAAGGCTCGGTCGTGCCGCCACAGCAGCGTCGCGTCCTGGTCTGCCAGGGCGCGCCCTGCATCCGCGCCGGAGCGGACTTCATCTGGGGTCACCTGCGCAACGAGCAGAAACGGCTCAACCTGCGCACCACCGGTGCCGGCACGATGAGCGCCAAGACGAGTTGCCTCGGTCCCTGTTCGCTGGCGCCGGTCGTGCAGGTTTGGCCGGAGGGAACGCTCTACGGCGGCGTCGACGAAACCGGCCTCGATCGCATCATCATCGGCCACCTGATCGGCGATCAGATCATCGACGACCTCGCCTACCTGCCTCTTCCCGGCAAGCAGCGCCTGCGGGACTAGCGGTCAGGCCGCGCGCTTGCGCGGAGCGGCCTTACGGCGAGCTTTCGTTTTCGCCTTGGGCTTGCTTCGACCGTGCGCTTCCATGAACCGCTCGGCCTTCTCACGTGAACCGCCGCCGCCCTTGAGGCTCTTGCGCAGCGCCTCCATGAGGTCGACCACCTTGTCTTCCTTCTCCTCGGGCGCTTCCGACACGACCGGCTGGCCCTTCCTCTTCTTCGCGATCAGGGCGCGCAGCGCATCCTCGTAGCGGTCCTTGAAGTGGCGCGGGTCGAACTTCGCCTGCTGCTGCTCGATGATCTTCTCCGCGATCTGCAGCATCTTCGGCTCGGGCCTCGGCAGGCTGCGGTCGAACACTTCCGATGTGCCGCGGATCTCGTCGTGCGTGCGCAAGGTCGTGAGCAGGATGCCCTTGTCGCGCGGCTCCAGGGCGCAGATCCGCTCGCGCTGGTGCATCACGACGCGACCCAGCGCCACCTTCTTCTGCTTCTCCATGGCGGCGCGAATGACCGCGAAGGCCTCGATGCCGGTCTTGCCGGCGGGGCCCAGGTAGTAGGGCTCATCCCAGTAGATGCGATCGATGCTGTCGGCGTCGACGAACTCCTCGATGTCGAGGATGCGCGTCGATTCCAGCCGCACCGCGTCGAGCTCCTCCTTGTCGAGCAATACGTACTTGTTCTTCGAGACCTGGAAGCCCTTCACGAGATCGGAGCGATCGACGGCCCGGCCGGTGCCGGCATCGACCGCCTGCATGCGGATGCGGTTGTTGGTCTTGGGATTGATCATGTTGAAGTGGACGTCGGCGCTGCGCTCGGTCGCGGAGTAGAGCGCGACGGGGCAGGTGACGAGCGACAGTCGCAGGTGGCCTTCCCAGGTCGGCCTCATCGTCTTGCGCTTGGCCATGACATCATCCCTTCTTGAGGAGCTTTTCGATCGCCGCGCGCAGCGGCCGCGCCGAGCGCGCATAGTCGCGCCACGGCTTGCTGCGCTTCAGCAGCGTGGGCGCGGTGCGCACGGTGTACTTCGCCGGATCGAGGCCTGCCTTCACCTGGCTCCACTCGATCGGCATCGAGACGGTCGCACCGTCGCGTGCACGAGACGACAGCGGCGCCACGGCGGTCGAGGTGCGGTCATTGCGCAGGTAGTCGAGGAAGATGCGGCCCGTGCGCTCCTTCTTCGCCATGTTGATCACGTAGCGCTCCGGCTCGTCCTCCGCGATGCGCCGGCAGATCTCGCGGGTGAACGTCTTGGCGGTATCCCAGTCCGGACTCTTCGGATCGGCGGTGAGCGGCACCACGACATGCAGTCCCTTGCCGCCCGTCGTCTTGCAGAAGGGCATCAGGCCCAGCGCCTTCAGGCGCTCCGCCACCTCGCGCGCGCTGGCGATCACGGCGGAGAATTTCACGTCGGGCGCGGGATCGAGGTCGAACACCAGGCGGCCCGGCAACTCGGGATTGCCGGGCTGGCAGTTCCAGGGATGCAGCTCCGTAGCGTCCATCTGCGCCACGGCCGCGAGGCCTTCGACCCGGTCGATCTGAAGGTAGGGTTTCTTGTCGCCTTTGACTTTCGTCTCTTCGAGCAAGCTGGAGGAGCCGGCCATGGCGTGGCGCTGGAAGAATTTCTTCCCGTCGATGCCGTCCGGCGTCCGCACGATCGAGCAGGGGCGGCCTTTCAGATGGTCCATCATCCAGTCGCCGACCGCCTCGTAGTAGCGCGCGAGCTCGATCTTGGTGACCGGCGGCTTCTCGCCCGGCCACAGCGGCTTGTCGGGATGGGAGATCGAGACGCCCATCACCACGGCGGGCCCGGATGCGGCAGCAGGCTTGGCCATCTTCGCCTTCCCGGGCTTGGCGGGCTTTTCGGCCTGGACCTCGTCGGCCGGCTTGTCGGCGCGCAGCCCCTTGAAGGCAGCCTGGCGCACGTTGCCGGCGCCGGTCCAGCCGGCGAACTCGATCTCGGCCACCAGCTCAGGCCGCGCCCAATGCATGTTCGCTTCCTTGGTCGGGCTCGCACCTGCGGCGAAGGGTGTCGTCTTGCTCTCGACCTTCCTGAGGCGCGGCAGCAGCTTGCGCATAACCTCCTCGCCGAAGCCTGTGCCGACACGGCCGACATAGACGAGCTTGGTGTTCTTGCCGTCGCCGCGATGGACACCGGCCAGCAGCGATCGCAGCTTGCGGCCCGTCATCGTCCAGCCGCCGATCACCACCTCGTGCCCGGCGCGGCATTTGGCTTTCGTCCAGCTTCCGGCGCGGCCGGATTGGTACGGCGCGTCGAGCTCCTTCGAGACGATCCCCTCGAGATGCATGCGGCAGGCGGACTGCAGCACGGCGTCGCCGCCGGTCTCGAAATGCTCGACATAGACCAGGCCCGGATGCTTGCCCTTCAGGCCATCGAGCAGGCTTTTCAGCCGGGCCTTGCGATCCTGCAACGGCAGCTTCCGCAAATCCTCTCCCTCGGCAAACAGCAGGTCGAAGGCGAAGAAGACCAGATCCCCGGAGCGGCCCTCCGACAGGGCCGCCTGGAGTGCGGCAAAGTCCGGGGCACCATGCTGATCGAGCGCCACCGCTTCGCCGTCGATCATGCAGTCGGGGAGCCCGGCCGCGACCTTGGCGGTGGCGGCGAACTTCTTCGTCCAGTCGAGCCCCTTGCGCGTGCGCAGCGTCGCCTTGCCGTCCTGGACGCGAAGCTGCAGGCGGTAGCCGTCGAACTTCACCTCATGCGCCCAGCCCGGCCCGGGAGGTACGCGCTCCACCAGCTTGGCGAGCTGCGGCTCCACGAACTTCGGCATGGCGGAAACCTTGCGCGACTTCGCCTTGGGCGATGCCGAGGCGGCCTTCTCGCCGCCGCCCTTCTTGCTGCTGTCCCAGACGGCGCCCGCCGTCCGCTTCTTGCCCGTCATGAAGGGCTTGGGCGCGCGGCCGGCACCCAAGGCGATCTCCTTCAGCGTGCGGCCCGAGGCGATCGACTTCGGGTCCTTCAGGAGCTTGTCGTCGTCGCCTTCGTGCGCGGCCTTGTCTCGATGCTTGATCAGCAGCCAGTTGGTGCGTTTGGAGGCCTTGCCGGTCCCCTTTCTGGCATTCCGATCCCACTTCATGCGGACCAGGACCCAGCTGCCCTCCAACCGTTCACCGACCAGTGTAAATTTGAGGTCGCCGCGCTTCAGGCCGTCGTGCGGATCGCCCTCTGGAATCCAGTATCCGCGGTCCCAAAGCTGCACGGTTCCGCCGCCGTATTGGCCTTCGGGAATGGTGCCTTCGAAGTCGCCGTAGTCGAGCGGGTGATCCTCGACCTCGACGGCGAGACGCTTCACCGTGGGGTCGACCGATGGACCCTTGGTCACCGCCCACGACTTGAACGTGCCGTCGAGCTCGAGGCGGAAGTCGTAGTGCAGGCGTGTCGCGTCGTGCCGCTGGATCACGAACCGAAGCTGCTTCGATTTCGGGACGGCAGCCTTGCCCGACGGCTCCTCCGTCAGGCTGAAGTCGCGCTTGGCGCGATAGGTCGTGAGGCTGTCCCGTCGCATGGCTCACCGCGGTGGATGCATCAGCTTCTCGCGGTCCCAGATCTTGTGCTTCTTGGCCGCCGCGATGAAGGAGTCGAGGCCGCGGCCACCGTCCAGAGAGACGATGCCGAGCTTGGCGTCGGGCGTGATGCCGGCCTTCTCCAACATCGGCCCTGCCGCCTCGTTGAAGCCGATGGCCTTGAGATGTCCGTTGGCATCGCGCAGCCAGTCGATGGCCCCGGCGATGTCGACTAGCGCTTCGGCGCCTTCCTCGGACGGGAGCGCCACCACCGCGTCGAACAGGACCGACGGCGCACCGTCGAGCTGCATGTCTGGCGTCAGGCCGTTGCCCTTCAGCTTGCCGACCTTGGGCGCCACCAGCTTGAGCTGGGCGCCTTCCTTCTTGAGCGCCTGGCGCAGCTTCGAGACCGCGGCGCCATCGCTGCCATCGGTGACCAGCGCCGCGACCGTGCGGCCTTTGATCGTTTCCGGTGCCTTGGCGATGATGCTGAGTGCCGGCGACGGCTCGAGATCGTCGCGCGGCTTCACCGCCGGCGTTATCTCGTCGGCTTGGCCCTCAAGACCCATTGCCGCCGCGACTCGCTTGCCCAGTTCCGGCTCGATCACATCGAGATGACCCAGCATGCGCGTGCGGATCGCCGGCGTGACGACCTTGCTCAGCTCGAAGGTGAAGGCATTCACGATGTGGCTCTGCTCCGGCGGCGTCATGGAGCGCCAGAACTGGCGGGCCTGCGAATAGTGGTCGGCGAAGGACTCCGGCCGCTGCCGCAGCTTCGGCCCGGCGCTGGGATCGGGGAAGCTCGCGAAGCCGCGCATCGGGTTCTCGCGCGGGCTGTTCGGATCGAGCG
This sequence comes from Reyranella sp., assembly GCA_004296815.1. Taxonomy (GTDB): domain Bacteria; phylum Pseudomonadota; class Alphaproteobacteria; order Reyranellales; family Reyranellaceae; genus Reyranella. The sequence goes on from SCVT01000449.1 coordinate 9,981, forward strand.
AGTTCGGCTCGAAGTTCACGCGACCCGGCTGGAGGTTCATGCGCATGTGCCCATCGCGCTGGAAGTTGCGCATCGGACAGACCGGTCGGTTGATCGGGATCTCATGGAAGTTCGGACCGCCGAGGCGCGAGAGCTGGGTGTCGAGATACGAGAACAGCCGGCCCTGCAGCAGCGGATCGGGCGTGAAGTCGATGCCGGGCACGATGTGGCCGGGATGGAAGGCGATCTGCTCGGTCTCGGCGAAGAAGTTCACCGGGTTCTCGTTCAGCACCATGCGACCGATCGGCGTGAGCGGGATCACCTCTTCCGGGATGATCTTGGTCGGATCGAGGATGTCGAAGTCGAGCTTGTCGGCCGTCGCCTGGTCGAAGGCCTGAACGGAAAGCGTCCACTCGGGATAGTCGCCGTCCTCGATCGACTGCCAGAGATCGCGCCGTTGGTAGTCGGGATCTGCGCCGGCGATCTTCACCGCCTCGTCCCACAGGGTCGAGGCCGCGCCCAGCGCCGGCCGCCAGTGAAACTTCACGAAGGTGGACTCGTCCTTGGCGTTGACCAGCCTGAACGTGTGCACGCCGAAGCCTTCGATGTGGCGCAGCGAACGCGGGATGCCGCGGTCCGACATCGCCCACATCAGCATGTGCATCGTCTCGGGCATCAGCGAGACGAAGTCCCAGAAATTGTCGTGCGCCGATCCCGCCTGCGGGAAGCCGCGGTCCGGCTCCATCTTCACGGCGTGCACGAGGTCGGGGAACTTCATCGCGTCCTGGATGAAGAAGACCGGGATGTTGTTGCCGACGAGGTCGAAGTTGCCCTCCTCGGTATAGAACTTCACGGCGAAGCCGCGGACATCGCGTGGCGTGTCGACCGAACCCGCACCGCCGGCGACCGTGGAGAAGCGCACGAACACCTTGGTGGGCTTCTTCGGATCCTGCAGGAAGCCGGCCTTGGTCAGGCGCGAGAGGTTCTTCAGCGGCTGGAAGTAGCCGTGCGCGCCGCTGCCGCGGGCATGCACGATACGCTCGGGAATGCGCTCGTGGTCGAAGTGGGTGATTTTCTCGCGGAGGATGAAATCCTCGAGCAGCGTCGGCCCGCGATCGCCGCTCTTCAGGGAATTCTGGTTGTCGGAGATCGCGACGCCCTGGTTGGTTGTCAGCGTCCTGTCGCCAGATGTTGTGGTCTGATGGGTTTCCCCGCCCTTACGCTTGTCGTTGTCATGGCTGCGCTGCTTAGGCTTCTTCATGCACCACTCCCGTGTCCACGACGTGAACGTGGGCAATGGCCGGTCGTTGCGGCTACTTGCCGATACAGAAGTCGCGGAAGATGACGTCGAGCAGCTCGTCGATGCGCACGGTGCCGGTGATGCGGCCGATGGCGCGCATGGCAAGCCGCAGGTCCTCTGCGGCAAGCGCCACTTCCGGCGCGACGAGGGCACGCCCGAGCGCGGCCTGGCACTCCTGGAGCGCCTCGCGGTGGCGCGCGCGCGTGAGCGGCGGGGCGCCGGCGCCCTCCTGCATCAGGGCTTCGGCCGAGCGCTCGAGCCGCGCCAGCAGCTCGGGCAGGCCGGCGCCGCTGCTAGCCGAGAGGGCCACGACACCGACGGCGTCGACGGAAGCGAGATCGCTCTTGTTGGCGACGACGATGTCGTGGGCGGGCGACCAGCGTTCGGTCGCTGCGGTGATCGACTGCATCTGCCGCTGCCAGTCGCCCGCGGCGTCCAACACCAGCAGGCGCAGGTCAGCGGCTTCGGCACGGGCACGGGCGCGGCGCACGCCCTCCTGCTCGATGGCGTCGCCGGAATCGCGCAGGCCCGCCGTGTCGGCCAGCACGACCGGCCAGCCGCCGAGATCGAGATGGACCTCGATCACGTCGCGCGTCGTGCCGGCGGTCTCCGACACGATCGCCGCATCGCGTCGCGCGAGAAGATTGAGCAGCGACGATTTGCCGGCATTGGGCGGACCGATGATCGCGATGCTGAGGCCTTCGCGCAGCCGCTCGCCGCGGCGGTCCGCGAGATGCCCGGCGATCTCGTCGCGAAGCTGGCTGACGCCCGTCCTCACCTCGTCGGCGAGACCCGACGGCAGGTCCTCGTCGGGAAAGTCGATGGCGGCCTCCAGATGGGCGAGCGCGCGCAGGCCCACGGTGCGCCAGTCCTCGTAGAGCCGGTGCAGCGCGCCTTCCATCTGCGCGAGCGCCTGACGCCGCTGCGCCGCGGTCTCGGCCGCCACCAGGTCGGCGATGGCCTCGGCCTCGGTGAGGTCGAGCTTGCCGTGCTCGAAGGCGCGGCGCGTGAACTCGCCGGGCTCGGCCAGGCGGCAGAACCCAAGCTTGCCGATCGCGTCGAGGGCGGCGCCGACCACGGCGCGGCCGCCGTGCAGGTGCAGCTCGACCATCATCTCGCCGGTCTCGCTGTGGGGCGCTTCGAACCAGACGGCGAGGCCGCGGTCGATCGTCTCGCCACTCAGCGGATCGAGCAGGCTGCGCAGCACCATGCGGCGCGGCTCGGGCAGTGCGGGGTCGCGCGCCGAATGGCCGCGCTCGAACGCCTTGGGCTCGGTGAGGAAGATCAGCGCATCGGGCGCGCGCGGACCGCTGAACCGAATGACCGACAGCGCGCCGGGATGGGCACGCGACGGCGTCGGCGTGCCCAGCGCATAGATCGTCTCGGCAGTCACGACCGGCGTTGCTGCGGTGGCGCCGGGGTTCGCGCCGGCGCCGGCGGAGCGGGCGGCGGGCGGGCCATCACCTTGTCGGCGATCTTCTCGTAGAGCGCCTCGGGGATCAGCCGGCGCTCGACCAGCTCGGTCTTGGCCTTGAACGGGCGCGCACGGATGATCGCGTCGGCCCGCACCTCGCCGATGCCGTCGAGGGTCATGAGATCGTCGCGGCTGGCATTGTTGAGGTCGATCTGGTTCGCCGGAGGCGCTTGTGCCGGCGGCGGCGGTACGGCCCGGCTCTGGGCAAAGGCCGCCGGGGCACCGAGCAGGATCGCGAGGGCGATGAGGGCTCTCAGCATGGTGGCCGGCATTATCGCACGAAATCGTCCCAGGCCGGGATGGGCCGCTCCTCGAACGGCACCTTCCAGCGGCTGCAGTTCGTCCGGTCGATCAGCTCGGCCGGCACCATGATCTCGGCCGGCACGGGCCTGCCGTCGAGATGGCGCAGCATCGCGGCCGCGGCGACGGCGGCGATGTTGAAGGCGCTGAAGTCGACGCTGGCCAGCATGGTGCCGCGCTCGATATGCGCGATCGCCTCGGGCAGGCCGTTGATGCCGACCACGGTCGCGCGGCGGCCGGCCTCGTCCAGCGCATCGAGCGCGCCGAAGGCCATGACGTCGTTGGCGGTCCAGACGCCGTCGATCTCGGGATGCGCGGCCAGCAGCTCGGCCATCGCCGCGCGCGCCGGCGCCCGCTGCAGGTAGCCCACGCGTGCCCCCACGAGCTCGACGCCGGGATGGCTGGCCAGCGCCTGCTTGAGACCCACGGTGCGGTCCCGCGCGGTGCGGGCGCTGGGCGTGCCGTCGAGGGCCACGATCTTCCCTTTGCCGCCCAGGCCCGCGATCAGGGCCTCGGCGATCGTGTGGCCGACCTTGACGTCGTCGGAGCCGACGAAGGTAAGGATGTCGCCCGGCACGCGGTTGATGAAGGTCGCGACGGGGATGCCGGCGGCCGCGATCCGCGCCACGTCCTCCGCCATCGCCGCGTCGTCGGTCGGGTTGAACAGCACGCCGTCCGGTTTCAGGGCCAGCGCCTCGACGACCAGGGCCTTCTGCTGGGCCACGTCGTCCGGCGTCTGCGGCACGTAGTGCACGGTCCGCGCGCCGGCCGCAGCGGCGGCGCGGTCGGCGGCCAGGCGGGCCGCGTCATAGGCCGGATTCACACGATTCTTCGTGAAAACCGCGAGGGTGGGCTGGGTCATGAGGCCTACTTTAGGCCACCGGCGCCCTGTAGTATCCCGCCCGAATGGCCAAGCCCTACGACCAGATCCCCGACCGCCGCGTCATCGTGCGGCGGCGCGCGCTCGAGGAGGCGCTTGCCGGCCTGGTCGAGGACCTCCCGACCGGCGGCGAGCCGCCGCGCGCGCCCGTCCTGGCGCTGCTGCGCGACGCGCTGGCCAAGGGCCGGGCCGAGATCCGCCGCCGCTTCGAGGAGCCGGGCCCGCTGAAGAACGACGGGCCGGCGGTGCTGATCGCCACCTCCTACCTGATGGACCAGCTCATCCGGGTCCTGTTCGACTTCGCCGACCGGCACGCCTATCCCGCGGCCAACCCCAGCGCCGCCGAGCGGCTGGGCGTGGTGGCGACGGGCGGCTACGGCCGCGGCGAGCTGGCGCCGCTCTCCGACATCGATCTCCTGTTCCTGCGTCCCTACAAGCAGACGCCGAGGGGCGAGCAGATCGTCGAGTTCATGCTCTACCTGCTGTGGGACCTCGGCCTGAAGGTCGGCCACGCCACGCGCACGGTCGAGGAGAGCCTGCGCTACGCCGAGCGCGACCAGACGATCCGCACCGCGTTGCTCGAGGCGCGTTACATCTGGGGCGACCGCGCCCTGTTCGACGAGCTGCAGAAGGGCTTCGCGCAGAAGTTCTACACGGGCGACGGCCGTGACTTCGTCGAAGCCAAGCTCACCGAGCGCGACCAGCGCCACCAGCGCATGGGCGACTCGCGCTACGTCGTCGAGCCCAACGTCAAGGAGGGCAAGGGCGGTCTGCGCGACCTGCACCTGCTGTTCTGGATCGCCAAGTACCTCTATCGCGTGAGCGAGCCCGGCGAGCTCGTCGCCAAGGGCGTGCTCACCAAGGAGGAGGCGCGGCACTTCGAGCGCGCCGAGCGCTTCCTCTCGACGGTGCGCTGCCACATCCACTATCTCACCAGCCGCGCCGACGACCGCCTGTCGTTCGACCTGCAGCGCGAGATCGCCGGCCGCCTCGGCTACCAGGACAGGCCGGGCAGCCGCGGCGTCGAGCGCTTCACCAAGCACTACTACCTGCACGCCAAGACGGTGGGCGATCTCACGCGCATCTTCGTCGCCGCACTCGAGGACAGCCGCCGCCGCAAGCCCAAGCTCGCGGCACTCTGGCAGACGCTCAGGCCGCGCGAGCTCGACGGCTTCCGCCTCGACGGCGAGCGCCTGGCTGTTGCTTCGCCCGATGCCTTCACCAAGGATCCGGTGGCGATCCTGCGCCTCTTCCACGTCGCGCAGGAGAACGACCTGGATATCCATCCCGCGACGCTCCGCCTGATCACGCAGAACATCCGCCTGGTCGACCGGCTGCGCACCGATCCCGAGGCGAACCGTCTCTTCATGGAGATGCTGACGTCGCGGCACGATCCCGAGACGACCCTGCGCCGCCTCAACGAGGCCGGCGTGTTCGGCCGCTTCGTGCCGGACTTCGGACGCGTCGTCGCGCAGACGCAGCACGACATGTACCACACGTACACGGTCGACGAGCACACGATCCGCGCCATCGGCATCCTCTCGCGCATCGAGTCGGGCGTGCTGAAGGAAGACCATCCGCTGTCGGCCGACGTCGTGCACAAGATCCTGTCGCGGCCGGTGCTCTATCTCTCGGTGCTGCTGCACGACATCGCCAAGGGCCGCGGCGGCGATCATTCGGTGCTGGGCGCCGACGTGGCGATGCAGGTCGGCCCACGGCTCGGCCTCAGCGCCGCCGAGACCGAGACGGTCGCTTGGCTGGTGCGCTACCACCTCGCCATGTCGGGCACCGCGTTCCAGCGCGACCTGATGGATCCCAAGACCATCGACACCTTCGCCGCGCTCGTGCAATCGCCTGAGCGGTTGCGCCTGCTGCTGGTCCTGACCGTATGCGACATCCGCGCCGTCGGGCCCAATGTCTGGAACAACTGGAAGGCCGCGCTGCTGCGCCAGCTCTACAGCGCCACGGAGCAGGTCCTGTCGGGCGGCACGCTGACCGGCGGCCGGGCCGAGCGCATCAAGCACATCCAGAACGACATCGCCGCTCGCCTGCCGGGCTGGAGCGACGCCGACAAGGATGCGCACTTCGCGCGCGGCTACGCCTCGTACTGGCTGTCCTTCCCGCCCGACACCTTGGCGCGCCAGGCCGAGCTGGTGCGCGGCGCGGAGCGAGGCAAGCAGCCGCTCGCCATCGAGCATCGCGTCGACGTCGAGCGCTCGGTGACCGAGGTCACGATCTACACGCTCGACACGCACGGCCTGTTCGCGCGGCTGGCCGGCGCCATGGCGATCAGCGGCGCCAACATCGTCGACGCCAAGATCTTCACCCTGGCCAACGGCATGGCGCTCGACACGTTCTGGATCCAGGACCTCGAGGGCAAGCCATTCGACGGTCCGCAGCGGCTGGCGCGCCTCGCGGCGAGGGTCGAGCTGGCGCTCTCCAACCGGCTCGACATCCAGCGGGAGCTCGACAGCCAGCGCGCCTCGTGGCCCAAGCGCGACCGCGTGTTCACGGTCGAGCCGCGCGTGCTGATCGACAACAACGCATCGGACACGTTCACGGTGATCGAGGTCAACGGCCGCGACCGGCCGGGCTTCCTGCACGTCGTCACGCGCGCGCTGACGCGGCTCAACCTGCAGATCGCGACCGCACACATCACCACCTACGGCGAGCGCGCGGTCGACGTGTTCTACGTCAAGGACCTGTTCGGCCTGAAGGTCCTGAACCAGGACAAGCTCAAGCAGGTCGCCGCCGAAGTCGAGAAATCCATCCGCGACTTCGACGCCCGTTTCGATCCTGTAGCGAAGGCCGCCGAGTAGTTACTCGGGCTTGAAGCCTGCTTCCTTCAGCAGCGCGTTGTTGGTCGCGACCTCTTCCTTGATGAAGGCCGTGAACTCCTTGGGCCCGCGTGCCGTCGGCACGATGCCGAGCGACGTGGTCTTTTCGATGAAGGCCTTGTCGGCGGAAACCTGTGCCATCGCGGCCGCCAGCTTGGTCACGATCGGCTCGGGCGTGTCCTTGGGCGCCCACAGCCCGTACCAGGAGCTGAGATTGAAGTCCTTCAAGCCGACCTCGGCACTGGTCGGAATATTGGGCGCGAGCGGCGTGCGCTCCTTGGACGTGACGAACATGCCCTTGGCCCGGCCCGACGTCGCGAGCGGCAGCAGCGCGGTCCAGGGGTCCATGAAGAACTGGACGGTGCCGGCCATCAGGTCAGTGTTGGCCGGCGCGGTGCCCTTGTAGAGGATCGTGTCGATCGGCAGGCCGGTACGCTTGATCCAGGCCAGCGTGGCGATGTGGCCGGCCGAACCGCCGGACGAGATCGCGACGAAGAACTTCTTGGGGTCCTTGGCGACGGCAGCCATGGTCGCGGCATAGTCGCTGCCCGGCACGTTGTTGTTGGCCAGCAGCACCAGCGGCGCCTCGCCCGCCTGCGCGATCGCGCGGAAATCCGTCACCGGATCGTAGGGGCAGGTCGGCACCACGGTCTTGCCCAGCACGAAGAGGCTCGCGTTGAACAGCAGCGTGTAGCCGTCGGGATCGGCGCGGCGGACCGTGTCGGAGCCGATGGTGCCCGAGGCACCGCCGACATTCTGGATGACGATCTGCTGGCCGAGCTTCTCGGACAGGTACTGGCAGGTGATGCGGCCCAGGCCGTCCGTGCCGCCGCCCGGCGGGTAGGGCACGATCACTTTGAGCGGCTTGTTCGGGAAATCCGCCTGGCCGAGCGCCGGGGCGGCAAGAAGCGATGCGCCGACGGCGCCGAGGACTGTTCTACGACGGATCTTCATGTTCGGGGTCTCACGGTTGAACTGAAACTGACGATGCACAGGTTGTGCCACGGGCGGTCTCGCAGATCGTTTGCAGGACCTTGCGTTCCCGGACCTCGCCGCACGGCACGCCGAGTGCGCGCGACGTGTCGAGGTGCTGACTGAGCGTGGCGGTCGCGCCGGGAACGATCGGCGACGGCGCGCCTTCACGGTAAGCGGACTTGAGCTCGACCGTGCGCTCGTTGCCGTTGCGCAGCGCCAGCACGACATCGACCTGCAGGTAGCCGATCGTCTCGCCCGATTTGTTCTCGACCACGAGACTCGGCACGCAGTTGCCGAAGACATTGGCATCGTTGCCACGCTTCACGTCGATCCCGTTCGCGGCGATCGCCGCGGTACCCACCACCATCAAACCCAACGCGACAAAGGCTGCCTTCATGGTCGCCTCCATGGTTACTGACTGGTCTGCAATCTCTGTTCTCGGCGCGTCGCCAGCATCTGCAGGATCGCCGCCGCCGTCTCCTCGATCGAACGGCGCGTCACATCGATGGTCGCCCATTTGCGGCGGGCGTAGAGACGGCGCGCGTTCTGGATCTCGCTCTGTACGCGTTCCATGTCGGTATATTCGGATTCGGTGTCCTGCTGCAGCAGGCGCAGGCGATTGACGCGGATCTGCACCAGCCGCTCGGGATCGGTGATCAGGCCGACGACCAGTGGACGCTTGGAATCCTCGAGCTCCTGCGGCGGCGGCACTTCGGGCACCAGCGGCACGTTGGCCGCCCGCACGCCGCGATTGGCGAGATAGACGCAGGTCGGTGTCTTCGAGGTCCGTGACGGCCCGACGAGAATGACATCGGCATCCTCGAGATCGTGCGTCGATTGCCCGTCATCGTGCGCCAGCGTGTAGTGCATGGCGTCGATACGGTCGAAATAGCCTTCGTCGAGCTGATGCTGACGGCCGGGCCACTGCTCGCTCTTGGAATGGAAATGGACGGCCAGCACGCTCATCGCCTGGTCGAGCACGCCGACGCAGGGCAGCTGGAGACGACGGCAATGATCGCGCACGACATCGCGCAACTCGGGATCGACCAGCGTATAGAGAACGGGACCGCGGTCGCGCTCGACCGCCTGCATCACTTTCTCCATCTGCCCCGCGGTGCGGACCAGGGACCACACATGCTCCTGCACGAAGATGCCTTCGTACTGAACGAGACACGCACGGGCGACGCTCGACACGGTCTCGCCGGTCGAGTCGGACACCAGATGGACGTGGAAATTGCGGTTCGCCACGCTTGGTTTTACCCCACAGCGTGCCGGGGAGAAATGCGGGATTGCCGGCGGCAAGACGGGGACACTCGACGGTGCGCTCCCGACCGGCCCGATTCGGGACCCGACTCGCCTTCCCGGTCCCGTGGGCCATCCCTTGCGGACAGGTTCGACGGAATGGCCTGCGAATCGGGAATCCGTCGATGGAATCGCGTGGAATCACTATCGGTCGGTCCACAGTCGCCTGGGGAACGCCTGCCAATAGGGCGCATCCCCACGTGCCACAGCACCTACTACTGCTACTACCTATTATGAATAGAGTAAGAGGGAAGGCATGAGGACAAGCGTTTGAGCAGCGGGAAGTTCCTGGAAACGCTCGCCGGGAAGCGCCACCCGACGCCGCCAGTATGGTTGATGCGTCAGGCCGGGCGCTATCTGCCGGAGTACCGTGCCGTCCGCGCGACGACGAAGTCGTTCCTCGAATTCTGCTACACGCCCGACAAGGCCGTCGAAGTAACCCTTCAGCCCATCAGGCGATTCGGGTTCGACGCCGCGATCATCTTCTCCGACATCCTCGTCGTGCCCGATGCGCTCGGCCAGAAGGTCTGGTTCGAGGAGGGTGAGGGTCCGAAGCTCGAGGCCCTGACCGATCCTTCGCAGTTCGGACGATTGTCGCGGGCGCGGCTGCCGGAGCATCTGGCGCCGGTCTACGAAGCCATCCGCCGGACGCGGGCTGAGCTGCCAAAGGAAACAGCGCTGCTGGGCTTCGCGGGCGCGCCCTTCACGCTCGCCTGCTACATGATCGAAGGAGCGGGCAGCCGCGAGTTTGCCAAGGTCAAGAAGTGGGCCTATGCGCACCCCGAATCGTTCGGCCTGCTGATCGACATGCTGGTCGAGGCCGTGGTCGATCATCTGGCCTACCAGGTCGATGCCGGCGTCGACGGCGTGCAGCTCTTCGATTCCTGGGCGGGCGTGCTGCCGGAGGAGCAACTCTTCCATTGGTCGCTCGATCCCATGGTCCGTATCGCCAAAGGCCTGCGTGAGCGTCATCCCGAAATCCCGATCATTGCTTTTCCGCGCGCAGTCGGCCCGGCAGCGCTGATGTATCGCCAGCCGCACACCTTCTCGGCGCTGTCGATCGACACGGGCATCGGGGCGCACTGGGCGGCGAAGGAACTGCAGCCGCACATCTGCGTGCAGGGCAATCTCGACCCGATCATGCTGGTCGCGGGCGGCGAGGCGATGGAACGCGAGGCGACGCGTATCCTCGACAAGCTCGGCCACGGCTCGTTCGTATTCAATCTCGGTCATGGCGTGGTGCCACAGACGCCGCCCGACAACGTCGCGCGCCTGGTCGAGATCGTGCGCAACTGGAAACCCGGCGCGTCGTGAAGGTCGCGATCATCCTGTTCAATCTCGGCGGACCGGATTCGCCCGAGGCCGTGCAGCCGTTCCTGCGCAACCTGTTCAGTGACCCCGCCATCATCCGTTTGCCGTCGTTCCTGAGAAAGCCGCTGGCGAGCTTCATTGCCCGGCGTCGCACGCCCAAGGCACAGGGCATCTACGCCCAGATCGGCGGCAGCTCTCCGATCCTCGGGCAGACCGAAGCGCAGGCCCGCGCCCTCGAGGAAGCCCTGGGACCGGGCTACGAATGGCGCGGCTATGTCTGCATGCGCTACTGGCATCCGATGACCGAAGCCGTCGTACGGTCCGTTAAACGCTTCGTACCGGACCGTATCGTGCTGCTGCCGCTCTACCCCCAGTATTCGACGGCCACCACCGCCTCGTCCTTCGCGGCATGGCACGAGGCGGCCTCCTTCAAGGCACCGACGGCGACCATCGAGTCCTACCCCACCGATCCCGGCTTCATCGCGGCCTCGGTCGAGCTGGTGAAGCAGGGGCTGGCCGATGCCGGCGATGGTCCCAAGCGCGTGCTTTTCTCTGCCCACGGCCTGCCGGAGCGCGTGATCAAGGCGGGCGATCCCTATCAGAGCCAAGTCGAGCAGACTGCGAAGGCTATCGCCGACGCGATCGGCGGTCTCGATTGGACGGTCTGCTACCAGAGCAGGGTGGGACCGTTGAAATGGATCGGCCCCTCGACCGACCAGGAGGTCGCGCGCGCCGGCGCCGACAAGGTCGGTGTCGTGCTCTATCCGTTGTCCTTCGTGTCCGAGCATTCCGAGACCCTGGTCGAGCTCGACATCGAATACAGGCATCTTGCGGAGAAGGCCGGCGTGCCGCGCTACGTTCGCGTACCGACGGTGGGCACGCACCCGAAGTTCATCGGCGGTCTCGCCGATCTCGTCCGTTCGGTGATGTGATGCTCTACGAGATCCTGAAAGCGCTGCACATCATCGCCGTCATCGCCTGGATGGCGGGCCTGCTCTACCTGCCGCGCCTGTTCGTCTATCACGCCGATGCACCGGCCGGTTCGCCGCAAAGCGAGACCTTCAAGGTCATGGAGCGACGCCTGGTCTACGCGATCATGGAGCCGGCGCAGGGCGCGGTCTGGATTCTCGGCCTGCTGCTCGCCTGGCGCGGCGATTGGTGGACGTCCGGCTGGTTCCTCGCGAAGGTCGCGCTGGTCCTGGCGATGACCGCTGTCCATCACGTCTTCGGCCGCTGGCGCAAGACCTTCGAGGCCGACAAGAACACGAGGCCGGCGCGCTTCTACCGGATCTGGAACGAAGTGCCGACGGCGCTGATGATCGGCATCGTCTTCCTGGTCGTCCTCAAGCCGTTCTGACGAGAAGCTCGCCGGGCCAGATCTTCCGTTCGACGAGGTCGCTGACGATCGCCGTGATCGTCTCGCCGGCGAAGCGCGCGAGGCGCGAGACCGATCGATCCGACGGATAGGCCAGCACGAGCCGCCGCACCGGCGCTGGATCGATCAGCGGCGCTGCCGCCAGCTGGCCGTTCGCGATGTCGTCGTAGATCGGCGACAGCGGCAGAATCGTCCAGCCATGACCGTGCCGCACCAGATCCTTGAGCGTCGCGTAGGAGTCGGTCTCGACGGCGATGTCGAGTGAGATACCGGCCTCCACGGCGCATTTCTCGACGATGGTGCGCAAGCCGTGCCGCGTGCTGGGCAGAAGCAGGCGCTTGCCGTCGAGTTCCTTGAACGCAACGGCACGGTCGCCTGCGAAGCCGGAGCCCGGCCCGATGAGGAACAGCTTCTCGAGCAGCAGCGGTTGCGAACGGAGCGACCGCGCGGTGTGCGGATCGTAGAGGATCGAGAGGTCGATCTCGCCGCGATGCAGCCCGTCCAGCAGATGTCCGGTGTAGGCGCCGACCAGGCGCAGCTCGACTTGCGGGTGCGCCTTGCCGAACGCCGCGACGAGCGGCACGGAGATGATGTCGGCGACGGTGGGCGGAAAGCCGATGCCGATCCGGCCGCGCAACGGCGCATCGACGTCGGAGGCGGCCGTACGGATCTCCTCCAGGTCGGCCATGACCCGGATCGCCCGGTCGAGGATCTCGCGGCCCTTCTCGGTGAGGATCATGCCCCGGCCGTGCCGGGCGAACAGGCGCACGCCCAGCTCCTCCTCGAGCAGGCGCACCTGCCGGCTGAGGGCGGGCTGGGCGATGCCCAGCCGGTCGGCCACCTTGCTCAGGCTGCCGAGCTCGGCCACGTGGATCAGGGTGCGAAGCTGGGCGAATTCCATGGAGCTATACAATACAGGTATAGCTGGTCACGCTTAAGGGTCTTCGAAGTGAATAGCTCGGGCCGCTAGTATCCGCGCCGAACCATCGTTCGACGGGAGCGAAATGAGCGCGACAGCAACGCCAGAATGGCGCGACCAGATTTTCGAGGTCCTGCAGGACCATGACGTGAAGCAGGTCTATCACGTGCCCGACGCCGGCCATGGCCGCCTGATCGAGGCCTGCCAGAAGTCGAACTCGATCCGCACCCTGGCGCTCACGACCGAGGAGGAGGGCATTCCCCTCGCGGCGGGCGCATGGCTTGGCGGTCAGCGCTCGGTGCTGCTGATGCAGAGCTCGGGTGTCGGCAACACCATCAACTTGCTGGGGCTCACCAAGACGCTGCGTTTTCCCTTCCTGACGCTGATCACGATGCGCGGCGAGCCGGGCGAGTTCAATTCGTGGCAGTACCCGATGGGCCAAGGCACGCCCAAGGTACTGGAAGCGATGGGTGCGCTGGTCATGTCGGTCGACAAGCCGGAGGACGTGAAGACCACCGTCGATCACGCCGCGCGTTCGGCCTTCAACGGCGGTCAGGCGGTTGCCGTGCTGCTCCGCCAGAAGCTGATCGGCATCAAGACGTTCGGAAAGAAGTAGCGCCATGAGCAAGCCCACCCTTCAGCGTCGCCCGCTGGTGAAGAAGATCCTCGCCGGCGCGGACGACAATCTCCTGGTGATCGCGGGCCTCGGCTCGTCCAACTGGGACATCACCGAGGCCGGCGACCGCCCGCTCAACATGCCTCTGTGGGGCGCGATGGGCGGCACCGTGCCGATGGGGCTCGGCCTTGCGCTGGCGCAACCGACCAAGCGCGTGCTGGTGATCACCGGCGACGCCGACCTGATGATGGTCGTGAGCGCGCTGGCGACCGTCGCCGCGCAAGCTCCCGACAATCTCGCGATCTGCGTTCTCGACAACGAGAAGTTCGGCGAGACTGGCAACCAGGCGAGCCACACCAGCCCGCGCAACAACGGCCCGACCGATTCGGGCGCCGGCACCGATCTTGCGATGATCGCCAGGGGCTGCGGCATCGCTGACACCGGCACAGTGCGGGACGAAGCAGACGTTGCGCAGCTCGTGAAGGACCTCCGCACCAAGAAGGGCCCTGTCTTCCGGCTGGTGAAGGTGATGGTCGAGAAGCTAGAGTTCGTCATGCCGCCGCAGGACGGTGCGCATCTCAAGGACCGTTTCCGCCAAGCCCTGCTCGGGCACCCCTAAGAGGCTTCCATGACCGCCTATGCTCCCTTCCCGCTGATCGAACTCTCCGGCGGGCCGCGGGAGCGGGGCCGCATGCACGGCAAGGCCGCCGCGGATCGACTGCGCCGCGGCGCCAAGATGTACGCCGAGTCGCTGCTGAAGAGCGGCGTCGACTGGAAGGAGCTCGAGCGCCGCGCCGAGGCGATGGTGCCGACGATCGACAAGTTCGATCCCGCCTACGTCGAGGAGATGCGCGGCATCGCCGAAGGCGCGGGCGAACCGTTCGCCGCGGTGGTCCTGATGAACGCCCGCACCGAGATGGTGGTCGCCGCGCGCAAGCAGCAGGCGGCCAAGCACTTCCCCGACGGCTGCACGGCCGCCCTCGCGCTGCCCGAAGCCAGCGCCGACGGCGTGCTGCTGCACGGCCAGAACTGGGACTGGCGCGCCGAATGCGCCGAGACCGGCGTGGTGCTGCGCATCCGCCGCGACGACGGTCCCGACATCCTGACCTTCACCGAAGCGGGCGGCCTCGCGCGCTCCGGCCTCAACTCCGCCGGCATCGGCCTTACAGCGAATGCGCTGGAATGCGACCGCGACTACCAGCGCGGGCCCGGCGTGCCGCTGCCCTTCATCCGCCGCAAGGTGCTGGAGGCCTCGCACCTCGCCCTCGCCGTGCAGACCATCGTGTCGACGCCCAAGCCCGGCTCCAACCACATGGCGGTGAGCCACTGTGGCGGCGAGGCCTTCGGCTTCGAGTGTGCGCCCGACGACACGTTCTGGATCGCTCCGGACCGCGGCCTCTACGTCCACGCCAATCACTGGATCGCCGATGCGGCGCGCGCCAAGGTGAAGGACACCGGCCTCGCCGAGACGCCGGACTCGATCTATCGCGACAAGCGCGTGCGCGATCAGCTTGCACCCAAGCGCGGCAAGCTCACGCTCGAGGATTTCCGTCAGGCCTTCTTCGACGATTGGGGCACGCCGCATTCGGTGTGCCGGCCGCCGCGCATGAACAATCGCGGCGTGATGACCGCGACGACGGCGATGATCCTGATGCGGCCGGCCGAGGGCCATCTCGAGGCCTGCCCGATGCCGGCGTTGAACCGCGAGTTCACGACCTACACGCTGACGCCCGATCGCATCGCGCAGAAGCAGGCGGCGGAGTAGAGCTCAGCGCACGCAGTAGTGCCGGGCGAGGAACGACACGAACGCGCGGTCCCGGTCGTCGCGCGGCACGATGCGATCGACGGCGGCACATTCGTAGGGAAACCAGTCCTTGCGGCGATCCAGGGCGTGATAGAGCACGCGCTGCCGGTCGGAGCGGAAGTAGCTGTAGAAGGCCAGGGTGACCTGATACCAGTCGTTCTCGGGGACGACGACGTCGCGAACGTAGTCGGGCGCGGCGGCCCACTTGAAGTAGGTGCGCGCACCGCTGCGTTCGGCGATCGGCGGCGGCCATGGCGTCGCCAAGGTGGCGGTGTCGACGATGCCGGCCTGCAGCTGACGATCGACGAAGCGGCCGAACAGGAACAGATCGACGTTGTAGGAGACAGCTGCGACAGCGGCGATCGCCGCGCACCCGATGAGCGGTCGTCGAGCCGCCCGGAGCCAGGTCGCAGCGCCGCAGAGCGCCAGCGCCAGTGCGAGCGCCAGGATGTGCGGCGCCGTGTGACGCGCGTAGAGCCAGGTGAGCAGGCCGGTGCCTGCGGCGGCGAACCAGATACCGATCGCGGCGACGATCAGCACGGCGCCAGTCGAGAAACGCCAGCGCGATCTGGCGCTATCCAGGCCGGGCGCGATCAGCAGCAGCCAGAAGGCCAACACCATCGGGAACAGGACGAAGGTCGCGAGCGCCCGCAGCGGATCCACGTAGGCGTAGCGATTGACCAGCAGGTGCGGCGTGATCGTGGGATTGGTCGGCCCCAGCGCCGGCTGGGTGGCGAAGTAGGCAGCCATCAGCAGCGCGCCCATCGCACCGGCGGCGACCACGAGATGCCGCGGCACGGGGCGCCGCAGGGCGAGGAGCGCGGCGCCGGCCAGAGCCAGAGCGACGCTGAACATCCCGACGCCCGGATGGGTGAAGATCAGGAGAGGTGCAATGACGATCGTGCAGGCGGTTTTGGTCGCGCGCGATCGCGCCGGATCGGCGAGGACGGCGAACCAGATGAGCCATAGGCCGAGCCCCGCGATCATCTCGGAGATGAAGTAGACCATCGCCAGCACGATCGCGAGATAGAGGCGCGAATAGAGGCGCTCGGGCTCGACCGCCCGCAGGATCAGCCACAGGACGAGCGGGCCGGCGAAGTAGAGCAGGTGAGCAGCGACGATGAAGGCCGTCGACGACAGCGGCACGAGGGCG
>SCVT01000450.1 GCA_004296815.1 Reyranella sp.
CTCGCGGATGCCAAGGGCCGTGCCGCCCTCGCCGAGCTTGTCGCCAAGGCCGACGCCGTCCTGTTCGAGGAACCGGTCTCGGTCGCCGCGACCCTGCGGGCAGCCCGCGCGACGCCGATCGAGATCGCGGCCTTCCCCGTGGAGATGAACGCGGCCGCCCGTCCTGTCAGCGAACTCGCGATCCAGGCGCTGGGCGGCCTGATGCACATGGTGGGCGAGCCCGAGCGCAAGCCGCTGAAGCTCGGCGGCCACCAGGCCTCGTATGCGGCGGGCCTCACCGCCTTCACCGGCCTTGCTGCCGCCCTCGCCGCCCGCGACGCAGGCCGCACGGCGCCCTCGGTCCGCGTATCGCTGGCCGAGGTGATGCAGTGGGTGAACTGGAAGGCGGCGTCCGGCGCCGAAGCCTCGGGCACGTCGCCCGGCCGCGAGGGCAGGAACTCCGAGTTCCAGGTCCTGCCCTGCCGCGACGGCCATGTCGCCGTCGTCTACACCGTGACGCAATGGCCCGCGACGCGCGCGCTGATCGGCGATCCACGACTCGACGATCCCAAGTTCGCGACGCGCGCCGGCCGGCGCCAGCACATCGCCGAGCTCTATGCGGCGCTCGCGCCATGGTTCGCGGGCAAGACGCGCGAGGAAATCCAGAAGACGGCGCAGGCCAGGGGCGTGCCGTTCGGACCGATCTTCACGCCGCGCGAGCTGCTCGAGACCGAGCAATACGTGGCGCGGAGCTTCCTCGCGGAGATGAAGCACCCGGCTCTCGGCCGCGTGCTGCTGCCGCAACTGCCCGTGCAGTGGAACGGCCGGTCGTTTGCACCGCGATCTGCACCGGAGCTCGCGGCATGAGCGGCCGTCCTCTCGCTGGCATCCGTGTCCTCGACTTCGGCTTGCTGACAGCGGGCGCCAACACCTCGGCCATGCTGGCCGATCTCGGCGCCGACGTGATCAAGATCGAGTCCGGCGCCTACCTCGATCCGTTCCGCGTCGTCGGCAAGATGGACAGCGACGAGGGCTGGTGGAACCGCTCGCCGCAGTTCCGCTTCACCAACCGCAACAAGCGCGGGCTGGCGCTGAACCTCAAGGACCCCGAGGGCCAGAAGGTGATTCGCGAGCTGGCCTCTACCTGCGACGTGGTCGTCGAGAATTTCCGCCGCGGCGTGCTCGACCGCGCGGGCCTCGGTTACAAGGACCTGAGCGCGATCAACCCGCGACTCGTGTTCGCAGCGATTTCGAGCCAGGGCGACACCGGTCCCGAGCGCATGAACGTCTCCTTCGGCAGCACACTCGATGCGACTTCGGGCATCGCCTCGCTGACCGGCTACGCGGACGAGACGCCCCGCATCTCCGGCATGGACGTGAACTACCCCGACCAGATCGTGTCGCTGTTCGCCACCGGCATCGTGATCACCGCGATCATGGAAGCGCGACGGTCAGGCAAAGGCGCGTTCCTCGACTTCTCGCAGCGCGAAGTGGCGTCGTTCACGCTGGGTGAGGAAATCCTCGCCGCCTCGGTCGATCGGCAGCACCGCCTCGCCCCGCGCGGCAACGACGAGGCGGGCGTCGCGCAGCAGGACGCCTATCGCTGCGCCGACGGCAAGTGGCTCGCCGTTACGCTGCCGCAGGCCGACGCATCGATGGCCGACTTCTGCGCCGGGCACGACCGGGAGGCGGCCCTGACGCAGCTCCTGAAGAAAGGCATCGCCGCCGCGCCCTGCCTCGACGGTAACGACCTGCTGCGCGACACCGCGCTGCAGGGCGTCACCCTGATCCGCGACGAGCGCGGCCAGCTCGTGAAGGGCCTGCCCTACCGTCTCGACGGAAAGGGCATCACCATCGAGCGCGCCGCGCCTGATCTCGGCCAGCACACCGACGCCGTGCTGCGCGAACTGCTGGGCTACGACGAGGCCCGGCTGAAGCAATTGACAGACAGTGGCGTGACCTCGACCACGCCCACGATCGGAGACGTCTGACCATGCCGCGCGCCGAAGTTCACAAGCTGATGGAGCGCATGGCGATCCCCGCCATCGCTGCGCCGATGTTCCTGGTCTCCAATCCCGCCCTCACGCTCGCCTGCTGCAGCGAGGGGATCATGGGCAGCTTTCCCGCGCACGGCACGCGCAGCCGCGAGGAGTTCCAGGCGTGGCTCGACGAGATGGTCGACGGCATGAAGCGGCTGGAGGATGCCGGCAAGAAGCCCGCGCCGTGGGCCGTGAACCTCGTCGTCCATGCCTCCAACCCGCGCTATCCCGGCGACCTCGAGCTGGTCGAAAAGTACAAGGTGCCGGTCGTGCTCACCTCCAAGGGCGCGCCGGGCGACGCGATCAAGCGCATCCATGGCTGGGGCGCCGTAGCCCTGCACGACATCGCCAACCGGCGCCACGCCGAGAAGGCGCTCGAAGCCGGCGTCGACGGCGTGATCGCGGTCGCGGGCGGCGCCGGCGGCCACACCGGCACGATCAATCCCTTCGCGCTGATGAACGAAGTGCGTCAGCTCGGCGACAGCTTCGCCGTCGTGCTGGCGGGCGGGCAGACGACCGGCCGCGACGTGCTGGCCGCCGAGGCGATGGGCGCCGACCTCGCCTATATCGGCACGCGCTTCATCGCCACGCGCGAGGCGATGGCGGCACAGGCGCACAAGGACATGATCCTGAAAACACGCGCGACCGACGTCTTCCTCACGGCCTCGATCGACGGCGCGCCAGCCAACTGGCTGACGCCGAGCCTCCTCGCCGCCGGCATCGACCTCGACGTGCTGCGCACGACGCTGCCGGGCAAGATCGTGGCGGCGCAGGAGAACAAGAAACGCTGGAAGGACATCTACACGGCGGGTCACGGCGTCGGGAACATCGAGGACGTGCCGGACGCGGCCGACCTCTGCCGCCGCCTGGTCGCCCAGTACCGCGAGGCGAAGTCGGAAATGGCGCGGGCGCTCGGCGCGGGCGCCGCAGCGTAGACGCTGGCCGCTCCCCTGCTCTAGGCTCGCCGCCTGCATCGGAGGGGGAACGCGTGAAGACAAAGGCAGCAGTCTGCTTCGAGGCCGGCAAGAACCTCGAGATCGAGACCGTAGATCTCGAAGGGCCGAAGTTCGGCGAGGTGCTGGTCGAGATCAAGGCGTCGGGCGTCTGCCATACCGACGAGTTCACGCGCTCCGGCGGCGACCCCGAGGGCCTCTTCCCGGTGATCTTCGGCCATGAAGGCGCGGGCGTCGTGGTCGATGTCGGGCCGGGCGTGATCTCGCTCAAGAAGGGCGACCACGTCATCCCGCTCTACACGCCGGAATGCCGCGCCTGTAAGTCATGCCTCTCGGGCAAGACCAACCTCTGCACCGCGATCCGCGGCACGCAGGGCCAGGGCGTGATGCCCGACGGCACGTCGCGCTTCTCGCTGAAGGGCAAGAAGATCCATCACTACATGGGCTGCTCGACCTTCGCGAACCACACGGTGCTGCCCGAGATCGCGCTGGCCAAGATCCGG
>SCVT01000045.1 GCA_004296815.1 Reyranella sp.
CGCCGAGCACCATCTGCGCCGTCATCGCCTGCGCAGGATTGCGGCTCGCCTTGACGGCGGCGTTCCAGCCCGCATGCAACAAAGCGCTCGCGAGGGCGGCAAGCACATCCGCCGGACTCATGGCGCCCCCGAAGCGATCACGACGCAGTAGTGGACGGGCTTGGTCGTGCGGTTGTGGAAGGTGACCGGCCGGTCGAGAACCATCGCCAGGCAGTCTCCGGCGCGCAGTTCGTGCCGGTCATCCCCCAGCGCGATTTCGATAGCGCCCTGCAAGACCCATATCTGCTGATGGGTGACGCGCGGCCGTGCAGCGGCTTCGTAGGCCACGCGCGCGCCAGCCGGGAAGACCACCTCGACGATCTGGATCGGCGACGGAAAGCCCCCCGGAGACACGTTGCGACGCAGATATCCCGAGCCCGGATCGCGCCATTCGACCTGATCAGCACGACGCGACACGGGAGCCGGACGGGCCGCCGGCTCGTCGAACAGGGTCGCCAGAGAAACGCCGAGCCCGGTCGCCAGCCTCTCGAGCACGACTGCCGTCGCGCTGCTTTCGCCGCGCTCGACGAGTGAGATCATGGATCGGCTGACACCGCTGGCTTCGGCCAGCGCTTCAAGCGTCAGGCTTCGCTCGACCCGCAAGCGTTTGACCTGAGCGGCGATGCGATCGTTGATGCCGATGGTAGTGATTGTCAGTCCGTATACTGGATACATATTCCAATATACAGGATTTCACTTCAAGGCCCATCCCGGGCACGCCTGGGCTAAGAACTGGAGGCGAAACTGAGCGGTCTGGAGTTGCGATGACGGACATTGTCGAAGAATTGCGTGCCCAATGCAGGGCCGACCACGGACCGCGCGATGCCACGTCGCTGGCGGATGACGTCCGTTGGCAGGCCGCTGCCGAGATCGAACGTCTGCGGCAGGCATCGACGGCCTGGGAGCCCATCGAGACGGCGCCCAAGGACGAGGGTCTCCTCCTCCTGTTCTGCCCGGGCCTTGCGGGACAGGTGGCAGACGAGATCGTGATCGGGATCTGGCGGTTCGACGCGAACCGCCGCTCACTGGGCTACTGGGTCAGCGATGTCGGCGTGCTCGATCCGGGCTTCGCCGAAACGGGTCCGTGGATCGAGTATTCGGAACTACATCCGAAATTATGGGCGCGATTGCCGCGGCCAACACCCGACAGCAGGTAGACAACAAAAAAGGCGGCCACGAGGGCCGCCTTTTCGTCGATGATTGTAAGCTTAGGTGCGCGGGGGCAGCGGCACGCGCGAGTCGGTCAGAGCCTTCTCGAGCACCGGAATGCCATTGGCCGGACGGCCCGCGACGCACTCCGCCATCGCCTCGGGAACGGGTCCCTGAGCCGGCACGGCGGTGCTGGTCTTGCGGTAGAGGTCCATCAACTTCTTGCAGTAGGCCGCCTGGTCGTAACCCGCCGCCATCTGGCCAGCGATCGCGATCTCCACGCGGCGGTTCTGCGGCTCACGAACGTTCGGGCCGGTCTGAACGAGCAGGCCCTGTTCACCACGGCCGACGACGGCAATGGCGGTGGCGGGAACGCCTTCCTTGACCAGCGCGTCCTTGACGGCGTTGGCGCGGCGCAGCGACAGCGCCATGTTGTACTGCTCGGAACCCGACGTGTCGGTGTGGCCGGTCGCCGTGATGCGCGCGCCGCCCTTCGACTTGTAGGCGGTCGCCGCCTGGCTGATGACGTTCGACGCCTGGGTGTTCAGCTTGGCGCTGTCCCAATCGAAGAACACCATGAACGACTGCGGAGCCGGCGGCGGCGGCGGCGGCGCGGTGGCCGGCGCGGGCTCGTCGCACGCACTGATCATGAACGCCGCTGCAGCGATGACAAAGAACTTCTTGAGCATAATCCCCTCTCCCCTAGGCTATGGAAGCCGTCCTATCATGCGCTGCCTATTGCGCTCGGGCAATGCAAAAAAATTGCATAGCCACCGGACGTTGATGCGAGCGCACGCAACGTCCGTTCCCGGCACGTTCACACACGATGCTAAGCGCAATTACGCTGCCAGCTTGTAAAGCTCCGCCACGTTGTCGCGCAGAATGCGCTTCCTGAGGTCGGCCGTCAGATGACCCGTTTGCTCGGCGATGACGTCCTGGCTCCACGGCCACGTCGAATCGCTGTGCGGGAAGTCATTGGCCCACATGAGCTGCTGAGGGCCGAGACGATCGGCGAACTGAAAGGCCGTCCAATCGTCCTGAAACGTAAGGGCGATGTGATCCCGGAAGTACTCGGACGGCAGCCGGGCAAGTTCCTTGCCCTTCAGCCAGTAGCGATGACGCTTGTAGGCGTGGTCCATCCTGTACATGAAATGAGGAGCCCAGCCGGCATCAGCCTCGACGCAAACCACCCGAAGCTTCGGATGGCGCTCGAACACGCCGCTGAACACCAGCATGCCCATGATGTCCTGGCAGCCGCGGATGATCGACAGGAACCCGTTGATCTTGGGGCCACGCGGCTTGGCTAGCGAATTGTCGCCGGATGAAGTGAGGATGTGCCAGGACAGCGGCATGTCGAGACCGACCGCGGCTTCCCAGAACGGGTCGTAGGCCGGATCGTCATAGTCCTTCTCGCCGGGATTGCCCGGCATCATGACTCCGCGAAAGCCCATCGCCTTGATGCGCTCGAGATCGGCGATGCCTTCCTGGACAGTGCGCATTGCCGTCTGGCCGACACCAACCAGGCGATCCGGTGCGTGCGAACAGTACGTTTGGAGCCAGCGATTGTAGGCGTCGAAGCACGCCTTCTTGTAGTCGAAGTCGGGATGGTTGCAGATCAGCATGCCGACGGTCGGGTAGATGATCTCCGCGGCCACGCCATCCTTGTCCTGGTCGGCTAGTCGGGTCGACGGATCCCAGCCACCGCGATGAAGATCCTCGAACTTGGCGCCACCGATTCGTATGTCCTTGGGGGCGACACCCGCTGCCGCGATGAGGCCCATAGGCACCGGCGACTTCATGCCGTCGACGACGTAGATGTCACCCATGCCCTCCTTGTGCACGACATGTGGCGCACGCTCGCGGTACGCCGGCTCGATGTGATCGCGGTAGCATCCGGGGGGTTCTGTGATGTGCGAATCTGCGGAAATCGGGCGCCAGTCCATACCGTTCCTCCAGCTTTCGTTGCGAAATGGTAGGCAGAGCCCGGAAAGCGCGACAAGCCCCCAAGGCAGCGCCAGTTCCGGCGGGCGGCAGCGGTTGAACCGTCTCCTGCCCTATGGCATACCCCCGCCGCGCGCTGCCGTAGCTCAGTGGTAGAGCACCCCCTTGGTAAGGGGGAGGTCGACAGTTCAATCCTGTCCGGCAGCACCAGCGCTCCCTTGACCTAGAACGAAAGCGGGCGCTTTCTCGCAGGGTGTGGAAAGCGATCTGGGATGGCGCAAAGCAGGAAATTTGCATGGCTGGGGGCTGGAGCGCTGGCCGTCGTGGTCATTGCCGCGACGATCGTGCTCGGCTTGCCAGATCGGCAGATCGGCAGCGCTCAGAACAAGTCCGAGATTAACGGCCCCCTGATCTCGCGTGGCTACACCGACGCGCCGGCCGGCACAGCCGTCATCGCAGGTGATCCGGGGGTTGGCGGATCGGTCCTGGTCGACCTCCGCATCAAGACCGGCCAGTTCGTCAAGCGCGACGAGGTCATAGCGGTTCTCAACAACTACGCGATCGCGGACGTCGAGGTGCGCCGGATGGAGGCGGAGATCGCCAAGGCCAGGCGACAGCGCGAAGCGATGGTCTCGGGTTACCGGATCGCCGAGATCGCGCAGCAGGAAGTTTCCGTGAAGTCGGCGTCGGAGGAAAACCGGCTCAAGGACCTCGAACTCTCGCGGTCCAGTGTCCCCCCTGACCAGAAGCAGATTCAGTCGACGATCTCCCAGCAGGCGCTGGAACGCGAGCAAGCCAAGCTGAAGTTCCAGAAAGATGTGCTGGCAGCCGATCTGGCGCAGACCGAGTCCGACATCGTCATCAACACTGCAAAGCTCGACGAGGCGAAGCTGGAGCGCGAACACGCGCTGGTGCGGTCGCCGCTCGACGGTGTCGTTGTCGACATCTACACCCGCCAGGGGGAGCGCGTCTCCGGCCGGGGCATCGCCAAGATCGTGGATCTAAACCAGATTCGGATCTTTGCCGATGTCGACGAACTTCATCTGCGCAACCTGAAACCCGGTGGCAAAGTCGAGTTCACCTTCCAGGGCAGCCGCACGATCCACGTCGGGTCGATCGTGCGGACACCGCTGACGGTGAAACGCACCAAGCGCTCGGAAGCCGATCTCGGCGAAACGAATGTGCGTCTCGTCGAGGTCGAGATCAGGCCCGACGATCCGCAAGGCATCCCTCAGATGCTCGGCCGCGAGGCCCGCGTCATCTTCCAGTAGAAGGCCGCGCTCCGGACCGGGAGCGCACGAACTCGTAGCCGATCACGGCAACGAGCACCGCCAAACCTATCGACCGCGCCGCCACCAGCCCGCCGACCCAATCGTCGATGATATCGGGGAAGGTAAGCGCGATGCCGGCCAAGCCGCAGATCACGCGGTTGGCGACGCTGACCGGCCGCCAGAGATGGCCTTGCGCGGCGATCGCCAGCGCGACGATGCCGCCGGCGGCCCCGAGTGTGACCCAGGGGATCCAGCCCCAGGACATGCCCTTCGGCGTCTCGAGAAGGAGGCCGATGCCGATCGGATCGAGCACGAAGATGAAGGGGACCAGGAAAGCCGGCAGCGCGTACTTCCAACTCTGCAGCGTCGTCACATAGGGATCGGCGCGCGTGAGCGTCGCGGCAGCGAAGGGCGCCAGTGCCGTCGGCGGCGACACCTCTGAAAGCACGGCATAGTAGAAGATGAACATGTGTGCCGCGTAGTCGGGAATCCCGAGCTTGATGAGCGCCGGCGCGGCGATCACGGCGCACATGATGTAGGAGGCCGTTACCGGAACGGCGAGGCCGACGACCCAGACGATCAGAGCCGTATAGAGCGCGGTCCAGAAGACCGAGCCGCCGGCGAGATCGATCACGATCGACGAGAACTTGAGCGCAAGGCCAGTCTTGGTGATCACGCCCACGATGATGCCCGCGCAGGCGCAGGTCGCGGCGACGCCCAGCGCCTGGATCGAACCGTCGGCGAGAGCGCGGAACAGCCGCCCCGGCCATAGGGCGGTGTCAGCACGCAGGTAGCTCACCGCGATCGCCAGCAGGATCGACCAGAAGACGGCATAGGTCGCCGAGAAACCCCACACCATGAGGACGACGACCGATATCAGTGACGAGAAATGAAAGCCGTAGCGCGTCAGCAGCTGCCACATGGTCATGTCGACCTCGGGATCGACGGCGCGCAGCCCGTACTTGCGCGAGTCGATCTCCGTCATCACCAGCAGGCCGAAGTAGTAGAGGCAGGTGGGAATGAGCGCCATGCGCACGATGTCGAGGTACGACATCTTGAGATATTCGGCGATCAGGAAGGCCGCGGCGCCCAGCACCGGTGGCGACAGGATGGCGCCGAGGCCGCCGGCGGCCAGCAACCCGCCCGCGGCCGTCTTGCCGTAGCCGGCCTCCTTCATGATCGGCCACGCCACCGTGCCAATGGTGACAGTGGTGGCTACTCCCGAGCCCGAAGGCCCGCCCAGCAGGAAGGACGACAGAACGACCGCGCGGCCCGCGGCGTTCGGCTGCCCCTTCATCGCGCGCAGCGAGAAGTCGATGAAGAAGCGTCCGGCGCCCGAAGCCTGCAGGATGGCGCCGAAGATCGTGAACAGCACGATCAGCGTGGCTGAAACATCGATCGCCGAACCGAAGATGCCGTTCAGCGTCATGTATTCTTCCGCAATCATGTCAGACAGCGGATAGCCCTTGTGGGTCCAGGGGGCTGGCAGGTAGTTGCCCCACAGCGCATAGGCGAAGAAAACCATCGACAGGATCGGCATGATCCAGCCCGTCGCGCGACGCGTCGTCTCCAGCACCAGAAGGATGAGGATGCCGCCGACGATCAGGTCCATCATCGTGGGCGAGACGTAGCGATCGAGGAAATCGTCGGACGCCGAGAGATCCGTCCAGGTGCCGCCCGTCATCATGTACCAGATGACGCCGACCGTGAGAGCCGCGCCCACGATGTCCCATGGTGCGATGCGATTGCGCCAGCTCTTCGCCGCAGGGAAGAGCAAGAATACGAGCGAGAGGGCGAAGGCGACGTGGATCTCGCGCAAGGACTGGGTGTCGACGGTCGAAGCCGCGGCATAGAGATGAAAGATCGTCATCAGGAAGGCGATCAGGGTGAGGAACTTGCCCCACCAGCCGGCGAACTTGTGGACGCCGCCCTCTTCCTGCTCGATCAGCTCCTCGACCTTGCGTCGTTCCTCGTCGCTCAAGAGCTCGGTCTGGACCGTCATCGTGCATCCCACCCCAAATGGAAACGGGGCCCCGCATCCGGGGCCCCGCCAGTCTTCTTGTTCGTTACGACAGCTTGATGCCCTTTTCGGCGAAGAACTTCATGGCGCCGGGATGGAAGGGAACCGAGGAGTTCGCCGCCTTCTGGTTCTCCGGCAGCATGTCGGCCGATGCCTTGTGCGTGGCGACGAGGTCCGCGTGGTTGTCCCACAGGGTCTTGATGATGGTGTAGGCCTGGTCGTCCTTCATCGTGGCCGGAACGATCAGGATATTCCAGATCGCGATGACCGGAACGGCCGCGTCCTGGTTCGGATAGGCCTTGGGCTTGATCTCACTCGCTGCAAAGACCGGGCCGTACTTCTTGTTGAGCGCCGGCACGAGCTCGGCGGTCGGGATCAGCTTGATCTTGACGCCCGCGGTGGCCGCGAGGTCGGTGATCGCCGCGACCGGCGGACCGCCGTTGAAGAAGTAGCCGTCGAGCTTGCCGTCCTTCATGGCGTTGGTGCTCTCGGCCGGCGACAGGCGCTCGCGCTTGATGTCGGTGAGCTTGAGGCCGAGCTCGTCGATGATGCGCAGCGCCATCACCTCGGAGCCGCTGACCGGCGCGCTGGTCGAGATGCGCTTGCCCTTGATGTCGGACAGCTTGTTGATGCCCGTGCCTTCCATCGTCACGAAGTGCACCAGGTTCGGGTAGACGACCGCAAGGGTGCGCGACTCGACCGGCTTGCCGACGAACTTGTCGAGGCCCTTGATGGCGTCATAGGCGGTATCGCACTGCGTCAGCGCCATGCCGGCCTTGCCGTCGCGGATCATGTGCATGTTGGCGACCGAACCCGCCGTGGCTTCGGCCGTAACCGCGTAGCCCGGCAGTTTCTTGGTCAGGATGTTCGCCATGGCGCCACCCAGCGGGTAGTAGACGGCACCGGTCGTGCCCGTGGCGATCGAGAACTGGTTCGCGTTCTGGGCCAGGGCCGGCAGCGACCAGCCGCCGAGTCCCAGGGCGCTCGCAGCCGAGCCGGCAGCGATGAATTGGCGTCGATTCACAATAAGCCTCCGTTTGGTTTCCGTCCCCGATGAGGCGCGGAACAAACCACGCCTGCCCAAACGAGGCAACACGCACAAAATGGCCGATTCCCGGACCTTGGCTCCGCTGACCGGAACCCCCTTGGCCGCCAAACCGACCAAAGGCGCCCTTCAACGATAACAATTGGATAGTAAGATCGGCGCGTGATTCACAATCTTACTCTGGTTCACATGCTGCTGGCCGCGGCGTCGGCTGGATGCGTGTACTTGGCTTTACGCGAGGTCCGCCGGCGCTACGTCTCCCAGTGGCGTCTCTTCGCGCCCGCCTCGCTCGCGCTCTTCGTCGCCCTCGCCATGGCGCTGCTCCAGATCGCCGCCCAGCAGCCCCCCTGGACTCTGGGCGCCGCGTTCCTGGCGGGGGCGCTCATCGGTGGCTCCCGCGGCCTGATCATCCCCCTCAAGCATGACATGTACCGGCCACAAATGGTCGTCTCGAAACCGGCGAAGCTCGTCCTGCTCGGGGTCGCCCTGGCCGTCGCTGCGGTCGCCACTGTCGAGATCATCGCCGCATTCAACGGCCCCGGCCTGGAAGCCGTGCGTTACTGGGCCGCCCTTGTGGCCAACGCCTGCGCCGGCGCCATGCTGGCACGCGCCGTGGTGCTGACGGTCCGGCTGCATCGACACGGATAGGAAACTCTTTGAGCGTTCTGGACCTAAGATTCTCTAAGTCTCACTGAGCGCAGAAGAAATTCGCTACCACGATCTTCGTGACGATTGCGCAGAATCAGCTGTGCCGGATCGTCACTCCGCAAAGTAATCGGAATGGCCCCAGACGCCGCATCGAGTACCCGCTCCTCATCGGAGTAGTGATTGCCCGCGGCATCAGCCAGCCCAATGCCGACGGTGCCGCTCCGGATTTCCACGAGTAAGTCGACGCGCCACGGTCCGGTCATCCCTGCCATATGCGGGCGCAAATCGAAACGACAGATGGGCCGAAACGCGCCGGCTTCTCCTCGAAACAAGCGGCCGTCATACGCACCACCTTCCATGATCGGTGAGCCAAGCAGCTCGAACTTGGTCGAGTCCGTCTCCCGCCCCATTCCCTCATAGACAAAGTCGAGCCACCGGAAGCTTCCCCACGACAACTCCATGTCGAGCACTGTCGTGAGCTTCGCCGGTTGCAGCCGATGCCGAATCTTTTCGGCGTCATGCCATTCCGCCCAAGGCGTACGGTCCCCGTCCGTCCGCATTCCCCACGTGTCGAAAGGCATCGTCCCTTCTCGAACCCAACGCTCACGCGGGTAGACCAGCTCGATCCAGCGGCCGCCGACCTTGAGGTGCTTGAGCACCTCCACAGCTTCTCGACGCGCGATATCGAACGGAACGTGGTGGATCGACCCTATCACCATGACGGCGTCGAACTCACTGAGAGCATCGAACGATAGGTCGTCCCCGATCTGATGCGTAGCGACGTCGACACCCTTGAGCTTCGCCACGCGTCTGATGGCGGCGAGATTGCTCGGCACTATGTCCGCGAACGTCCACTGCGCGCCGCGCTCGGCATACTGCAGCCCGTCGAACCCCAGCCCTCCGCCCAACTCGAGCACGCGCTTGCCGGCGAAATAGTCGTGATAGAGCGGATAGAGTCGGCCCACAACGCTGGTGGCTCGCTTCGCCGCCATGCCCGACCAGTACGAAAGGAACTGCTCGTCAGGCAAGTCCTGAATGTTGTCTCCGAACACCCGGCCTTCAGCACCTGATGGGACTTCACGCCACTTGTCACGGTATCTGTCGAGTGCATCCATGGACGACAAGGCTTTCCGCATTGAAGGTTGCCAAGCTAGTAGCAGGGCAGCGGTTGGCTCGCTAGTTGGGTGACGCAAGACGTCAGTCGAACCACATGGTGACGCGCTAAGGCAGCCCACTCTCCCACATCGCCCGCTCCGCCGCTCGACGGGCGACCAGGCCCGGCAGCTTCTGCGCCCCGGCAAACACCCAGCGGTCGAACTGCGGCCCGGCCTCGTCGAGGCGACCGGCATTGATCAGCCGCCGCAACGTCGAGGCCTGCAGCGCCCCCTCGCCCAGGTTGAATGTGAACGACACCAGTGCGTCAAAGCACGGATCCGACAGGGGCACCGCGATCATCCGGCACACGGCCATCTCGTAGCGCGGCAGGTCGCGCGCAAGCAGATCCTCGCAGGCCGCCTCAGACAGCGGCTCGTCGAAGACCTCGCCCGGCAGCACGACGTGCCCGATGCAGATCGTGGGATGCCCGGCCGGGCAGATGTAGGTGCGCGGCACCAGGCCCTCGAAGGCCAGGATCAGCGCCCGGCCCCTCGCCGTGGTGTGGCGAAGGGTGAAGGGTGCGTCGAAGGGCATCGGTCAATCCTCCTTAGCGAGAGCGGTTGCGAACGCCGGCTTGCGCCGGCGCAGGCTCCTCAACCCCTCCCGCGTTCCTTGTTGAAGGTCCGGTTGCCGAACCA
>SCVT01000740.1 GCA_004296815.1 Reyranella sp.
CCTCTCGGCGCTGGGACCGGGCGGTCTCACCCGCGAGCGCGCCGGCTTCGAGGTGCGCGACGTGCATCCGACGCATTACGGCCGCATCTGCCCGATCGAGACGCCGGAAGGCCCGAACATTGGCCTGATCAACTCGCTGGCGACCTATGCCCGCGTGAACCAGTACGGCTTCATCGAGAGCCCGTACCGCAAGGTCACGGCCGGCCGCGTCAGCGACGAGGTCGTCTACCTCTCGGCGATGGAGGAGGGCCGCTACACGGTCGCCCAGGCCAACGCCGAAATCGACGCCAAGGGCAAGTTCGTGTCCGAGCTGGTGCAGTGCCGCAAGGGCGGCGAGTACATCCTCGGCCGTCCCGAGACGATCGACTTCGTCGACGTCTCGCCCAAGCAGATCGTGTCGGTCGCCGCGGCGCTGATCCCGTTCCTCGAAAACGACGACGCCAACCGCGCGCTGATGGGCTCGAACATGCAGCGCCAGGCGGTGCCGCTCATCCAGGCCGAATCGCCGCTGGTCGGCACCGGCATGGAAGAGGTCGTCGCCCGCGACTCGGGCGTGGCGATCGCCGCGCGCCGCACCGGCATCGTCGACCAGGTCGACGCGATGCGTATCGTCGTGCGTGCGACGGAAGACGTCGGCCCCAACCGGCCGGCGGTCGACATCTACAACCTGCTGAAGTTCCAGCGCTCCAACCAGAGCACCTGCATCACCCAGAAGCCGCTCGTGAAGGTCGGCGACCAGGTGAAGAAGGGCGACATCGTGGCCGACGGTCCGTCGACGCGCGATGGCGAGCTCGCTCTCGGCCGCAACGTGCTCGTCGCGTTCATGCCGTGGAACGGCTACAACTTCGAGGACTCGATCCTGCTCTCCGAGCGCATCGTGCGCGATGACGTCTTCACCTCGATCCACATCGAGGAGTTCGAGGTCATGGCCCGCGACACCAAGCTCGGCCAGGAGGAGATCAGCCGCGACATCCCGAACGTCGGCGAGGAAGCCCTCAAGAACCTCGACGAGGCGGGCATCGTCTACATCGGCGCCGAGGTGAAGGCGGGCGACATCCTGGTCGGCAAGGTCACGCCGAAGGGCGAGAGCCCGATGACGCCGGAAGAGAAGCTGCTGCGCGCCATCTTCGGCGAGAAGGCCGCCGACGTACGCGACACCTCGCTGAAGGTGCCGCCGGGCGTCGAGGGCACCGTCGTCGAGGTCCGCGTGTTCAACCGCCGCGGCGTCGACAAGGACGAGCGCGCGCTCGCCATCGAGCGCGACGAAATCGAGCGTCTCGCCAAGGACCGTGACGACGAAAAGGCCATCCTGGAGCGCAGCTTCTACAGCCAGATCCAGGAAATGCTGATGAACCAGACGGTGGCCGGCGGGCTCAAGGGCCTGAAGCCCGGCACCCGGATCACCGACAAGGTGCTGGGCGAGTACACGCCCGGCCAGTGGCGGACGATCGCGGTCAAGACCGACAAGCGGCAGAGCGAGATCGAGGCGTTGAACAAGCAGTTCGACGAGTCGATGAAGCGCCTGCAGGACCGCTTCGACAGCAAGGTCGACAAGCTGCAGCGCGGCGACGAGCTGCCGCCGGGCGTGATGAAGATGGTCAAGGTCTTCGTCGCGACCAAGCGCAAGCTGCAGCCGGGCGACAAGATGGCCGGCCGTCACGGCAACAAGGGCGTGATCTCGCGCATCATGCCGCTCGAGGACATGCCGTACCTCGAGGAGGGTGGCCCGGTCGACATCGTGCTGAACCCGCTCGGCGTGCCGTCCCGCATGAACGTCGGCCAGATCCTCGAGACCCACCTCGGCTGGGCCGCGGCGGGTCTTGGCAAGCGGATCGGCGAGATGCTGGCCGGCGCCCGCGAGGCCTCGGCGGCGCAGATCAAGAAGCATCTGCGCGAGCTCTACGGCGAGAAGACCTACAAGGCCGACATCGCCGAGCTCGACGACGAGCAGGTGATCGAGCTCGCCCGCAACCTCTCGAAGGGCGTTCCCTTCGCGTCGCCCGTCTTCGACGGTGCGCACGAGGCCGACATCGTCGGCATGCTGGAGATGGCGGGTCTCGACAAGTCGGGCCAGGTCACCCTGGTCGACGGCCGCACCGGCGAGCCGTTCGATCGCAAGGTGACCGTGGGCTACATCTACATGCTGAAGCTGCACCATCTCGTGGACGACAAGATCCACGCGCGGTCGATCGGCCCTTACAGCCTCGTTACCCAGCAGCCGCTGGGCGGCAAGGCGCAGTTCGGCGGTCAGCGCTTCGGCGAGATGGAAGTCTGGGCGCTCGAGGCCTACGGCGCCGCCTACACGCTCCAGGAGATCCTCACCGTCAAGTCGGACGACGTCGCCGGACGCACCAAGGTCTACGAGGCCATCGTGCGCGGCGACGACACCTTCGAGGCGGGTATCCCCGAATCCTTCAACGTTCTGGTCAAGGAGCTGCGCTCGCTCGGCCTCAACGTCGAACTGAACCAGTCGGCCACGTGAGCGTGGCCGACCTCTGCTCTCTCGCGAATTAAGTCCAACGAAACCGTAGGACCATATAAATGACCGACCTCATCAACGTACTGGGCCAGCCGCAGGGCACTCCGACCTTCGACGAGATTCGCATCTCGATCGCCAGCCCCGAGCGCATCCGCGCCTGGAGCCATGGCGAGATCAAGAAGCCGGAGACCATCAACTACCGGACCTTCAAGCCGGAGCGCGATGGCTTGTTCTGCGCCCGCATCTTCGGACCGATCAAGGACTACGAGTGCCTGTGCGGCAAGTACAAGCGCATGAAGTTCCGCGGCATCACCTGCGAGAAGTGCGGTGTCGAAGTGACGCTGACCAAGGTGCGGCGCGAGCGCATGGGCCACATCGAGCTGGCCTCGCCGGTCGCCCACATCTGGTTCCTGAAGTCGCTGCCGAGCCGCATCGGGTTGCTGCTCGACATGACGCTGCGCGACCTCGAGCGCATCCTGTACTTCGAGAACTATGTCGTTACCGAGCCCGGCCTGACGCCGCTCAAGTACCGTGAACTCCTCAACGAGGAGCAGTACCTCAACGCGCTCGACGAGTACGGCGACGATTCGTTCCGCGCCGACATCGGCGCCGAGGCGATCCGCGCCATGCTGCAGGTCATCGACCTCAACGAGGAGCGGCCGCGGCTGCGCGAGGAGCTGCGCGAGACCACGTCGGAGGCCAAGCGCAAGAAGCTGGTGAAGCGCCTGAAGCTCTGCGAAAGCTTCATCGAGTCCGGCGCCCGCCCGGAATGGATGATCCTCGAGCTGGTGCCGGTGATCCCGCCCGAGCTGCGCCCGCTGGTGCCGCTCGATGGTGGCCGCTTCGCCACCTCGGATCTCAACGATCTCTATCGCCGCGTCATCAACCGCAACAACCGCCTCAAGCGTCTGATGGAGCTGCGCGCGCCCGACATCATCGTGCGCAACGAGAAGCGCATGCTGCAGGAGTCGGTCGATGCCCTGTTCGACAACGGCCGCCGCGGCCGCGTCATCACCGGCGCCAACAAGCGCCCGCTGAAGTCGCTTTCCGACATGCTCAAGGGCAAGCAGGGCCGGTTCCGCCAGAACCTGCTCGGCAAGCGCGTCGACTACTCCGGCCGCTCGGTCATCGTGGTCGGTCCCGAACTCAAGCTGCACCAGTGCGGCCTGCCCAAGAAGATGGCGCTCGAGCTTTTCAAGCCGTTCATCTATTCGCGGCTCCAGGCCTATGGCATGGCCAACACCATCAAGGCTGCCAAGCGCATGGTCGAGAAGGAGCGTCCCGAGGTTTGGGACATCCTCGAAGAGGTCATCCGCGAAC
This sequence comes from Reyranella sp., assembly GCA_004296815.1. GTDB lineage: Bacteria > Pseudomonadota > Alphaproteobacteria > Reyranellales > Reyranellaceae > Reyranella. The sequence goes on from SCVT01000740.1 coordinate 3,800, forward strand.
ATCCGGTGCTGCTGAACCGCGCGCCGACGCTGCATCGTCTTGGCATCCAGGCCTTCGAGCCGGTGCTGATCGAGGGCAAGGCGATCCAGCTCCATCCGCTGGTCTGCACGGCCTTCAACGCCGACTTCGACGGCGACCAGATGGCGGTGCACGTGCCGCTGTCGCTGGAAGCCCAGCTCGAGGCGCGCGTGCTGATGATGTCGACCAACAACATCCTCTCGCCTGCCAGCGGCAAGCCGATCATCGTGCCGTCGCAGGACATCGTGCTCGGCATCTACTACATCACGCTCGAGCGCGACGGCGA
>SCVT01000046.1 GCA_004296815.1 Reyranella sp.
CTCAAGATCGCTGCCGTCAAGGCGCCGGGCTTCGGTGATCGCCGCAAGGCGATGCTCGAGGACATGGCGATCCTGTGCGGCGGTCAGCTGATCTCCGAGGACCTCGGCATCAAGCTCGAGAACGTGACGCTCGACATGCTCGGCAAGGCCAAGAAGGTCATCGTCGAGAAGGAGAACACCACGATCGTCGACGGCTCGGGCAAGAAGGCGGACCTCCAGGCCCGCATCGCCCAGATCAAGGCGCAGATCGAGGAGACCACCTCGGACTACGACCGCGAGAAGCTCCAGGAGCGCCTGGCCAAGCTCGCCGGCGGTGTTGCGATCATCAAGGTCGGCGGCGCCACCGAGATCGAGGTCAAGGAGAAGAAGGATCGCGTTGACGACGCCATGCACGCCACCAAGGCGGCCGTGGAAGAGGGTGTGGTCGCCGGTGGCGGCTCGGCCCTCCTGTACTCGATCCGCGCGCTGGAGAAGCTCCGCGCCGGCAACGAGGACCAGAAGGTCGGCATCGAGATCGTGCGTCGTGCGCTGCAGGCGCCGGTCCGTCAGATCGCCGAGAACGCCGGCTTCGACGGCGCGGTGGTCGCGGGCAAGATGCTCGACCAGAAGGACACGAACCACGGGTTCGATGCCCAGAAGGGCGAGTATGTCGACATGATCAAGGCGGGCATCATCGACCCGGTCAAGGTCGTGCGTACCGCGCTGCAGGACGCCGCTTCGGTGGCCGGCCTCCTCGTGACGACCGAAGCCATGGTCGCCGAGAAGCCGGAGAAGAAGGCCCCGATGATGCCGCCGGGCGGCGACGGTGGCATGGGCGGCATGGACTTCTAAGTCCAGCCGACACGAACGAGTTGGAGAGGGCCGGGGAGCGATCCCCGGCCCTTCTTCTTTGCGCTAAGGTCGGCCGGATGAGCGGTCTTCCTCTCTCCATCAAAGGCGTCGTCATCGACGACGGCCGCGTGCTGCTGCTCCTGAACGAGCGCGGCGAGTGGGACCTGCCGGGCGGGCGGCCCGATCCCGGTGAGGATCATCGCGCCGCCCTCGTGCGCGAGGTGAGGGAAGAGGCCGGCTACGACGTCGAGGCGGGCGCGCTGCTCGACGAGCACCTGTTCGAGGTGATCCCGCAGCGCTTCGTGCGCATCGTGGCCTACGCCTGTGCGCTGAGAGGCGGCGATCCGGCCCTCAGCCACGAGCATCACGAGATCCGCTGGGTGGCGCTCGGCGATCTCGGAGAGATGATCGACGGCAAGCCGTTGCCGAGGGGTTACCTCAGGGCGATACGCCAGGCGATCTGCCAACCCTTGTCGCCGAGCGACCGCGAGGTCTGAACGCCGAGGAAGCGGTCGTGCGCGGCGGCGGCGCCGAGCCACAGCTCGTTCCAGGCGTCGAACGCCGCGATGGGATCGGCGAGGCTGAGCTCGCGCACCGCGCGCCAGCCCGCCAGGCGCACGGTGACGGCGCCGTCCTTCTCCTCGCTGGCGACGTCCTCGCCGCCGGCTTGCATCACCGCCGTGAGCCAGCGGCCGAAGTCGCGGGCGCTCTGCAGATCGCCGCGCTCGACGTCGGTCGGCAGGTCCATCTCGCGCGCCGTCTCCTCGTGGAACTGCAGCCCGACCAGGCGCGCGACCCGGCCCAGCTCCGTCTTCGTGTCCTCGGGCCCGAGCAGCTCCTGCAGGGTGGGCAGCATGGTGCGGAGATATTCCAGCGCGTAGGAGCGGAAGGTCTTCTGCTTGCGCTCCTCGGGCCAGCTCGCGGTCTCGAGCTTCGGCTGGTTGGCCCAATCCACGCGCGGCATCGACTCGGTGCCGTAGGCGAAGCGGATGCGCTCCTCCTCCCTGATCGGCCGGCCGTGGTCGAAATAGTAGCCTTCGAGGCCCGGCAGCCCGTCGACCGTCATGCCGGTGCAGACGAAGCCCAGCCGGTCGTTGCCGAGCGACTGGCCGTTGTGGCCGTGCCAGCCGTGCAGCATGGCCGCGGAGACCGAGTGCGGCACCGCGGCGATCGCCGTGCCTTTCCAGATCCAGCGGGGCGGCGGATAGCGCACCCAGGCCTTGTTGTCGCTCTCGCGCAGGTAGCCCGTCTTCACGCCGCCCAGCGCGTTGGAGTGGTAGTGGTAGAGGGCGCAGGCCGGCGCGTCCTTCTCGTCCGCGAGGCCGAGCTTCTGCAGGCCGGGCAGGAACTTCTCGAGGTGCTGGCGGCGGAAGTGGCGGAACACGTACTCGCGCGCGGTGTCCTCGCCGCGCCGGGTCACGAGGCCCAGCACCAGCGCCGTCATCAGCGCGTTGTAGAGCGTGCCAACCGCCTTGTAGGCGGCGGTGTCAGCCGCCATCGGACTAACCACTATAGCCGTCGACCAGGATGGCCTTCGACTTGCCGGCCTTCAGCCGCATCTCGAGCAGCGGCTTGTAGTGGTCCGAATCGTAGAACTCCTCGGCCTTGGCGTAGGTCGGGAACTCCAGCACCACGACGCGTGGTGGCGTCCAGCCGCCTTCCAGCGTCCTGGTCTTGCCGCCACGCACGATGAACTTGCCGCCGAACTTGGCGACGGCGCCCGGCGTGTGCTTGCGGTACTCGGTCATGAGCGCTTCGTCGGTCGTGTCGATCTCGACGATGATGTAGGCAGCCACGTCGTTCCTCCCTCAGCCCTGTTCCATCGGCAGCGACGGGTCGTTGGCCCATTCCTGCATGGAGTTGTCGTACACCGATACGTTCTTATGGCCGAGCAGCGCCGTGAGCACGAAGGCATCGAGCGTGGCTGCTATGCCGCCGCCGCAATAGACGAGCACGCGCTTGTCGGGCGCGGCGCCCACGCCCTCGAAGGCGGCGCGCAGGTCGGCGATCGGCTTCAGCGCCTTGTCGGGACCGAACAGGCTGGCGGCCGGCACGCAGGACGAGCCCGCGATGCGGCCGGCGCGGCCGTAGACCACGCCGCCCGTGCCATTGTGCTGGTCGTGGCTCAGCGCATTGAGCGTCAGCGTCGCCTTGTCGCCGATCGCGTCCTTGATCGCGACCTTGTCGACGAAGATCTCCGGTCGGCCGCGCAGGCTGAGCGTCGCCGGCGGATGGGTCGCGGCGTCGGTTGAGAGCAGACGGTTCTCGGCCTTCCACTTGTCGAGCCCGCCGTCGAGGATGGCCACGTCGTCGAAGCCGACGGCGCGCAGCATCCACCAGATGCGGCTCGCCCAGACCGGCGAGGCGTGGCTGTAGAGAACGACGAAGGTGCCGTGGCCGACGCCCTTGGCGGCGAAGGCCTTGGTCAGCTCACCGAGCGAGGGGAGCGTGAAGCGGAGCTTCGAGCCCTTGTCGGAGAGGTCGGCCTGCAGGTCGAGATAGGCCGCGCCCGGGATGTGGGCCTTGTCGTAGTTGGCGCGACCGCTTTCGGCGATGTAGCGGCCGTCGGGTCCGGGCTTGAGATAGGTGGTGCAGTCGAAGACGCGCAGCGCCGGGGCGCCGAGCTGGCGCGCAAGATCGTCCGTCGAGATCAGGTTGGCCGAATGGGCCATGTCGCTCTCCCGTTGTTGGGAGAGCGGAGACTAGCCGAGAAGAACTAGATCGTCTTCGACGGCAGCGGCGGCACGGTGACCGGGCCGGACGGCGCTGCGGCCGGAGCGGCAGCGGGCGCCGACGGCGCGAGCTGGCCGACGTCGGGCGACTTCGGCGTCGCGGTCGCGGCCGGCTTCTTCGCCTTCTTCGTTGGTTGCGCCTTGGCCACCTTGATGTTCTTCAGGCAGGCGTTGCGCTGCGAGGCGCTCTTCATCTTGTTGCAGTAGGCGGCCGTGCCGGATTTCGGCTTGGCGGTCGGGGTCGGCGTGGGCTGGGCCTCGTCCTGGGCGAAGGACGGGGAAGCAAAAGCGACCGCAGCCAGGGCGGCCATGCCGGCGATCAACAAACGCATCTGATTTCTCCCGGGCCGCTTTGCGTGAGGGGGCGAGTGCGGCCTCGCTGTATCGTCAAAAAACTATGCGATTTGTACCATTTATGTCAAATTCTTAATGCTTTAGTCCAACTGAAATCGGCAAACTTTGCAGGCCATCCTCAACGTCGCCTTCCCGATCTTCGGGGTCATCCTGGCGGGCTATCTGGCCGGCCGCTGGCGCATCCTGGGCGGCGAGGCGACCGGCGCGCTGAACGCCTTCGTGAGCTACTTCGCCCTGCCGGTCCTGTTCTTCGGCACGCTGGCCCGCACGCCCGTGGCGGCGGTGCTCGATCCCAGCCTGATGGCGGGCTTCGGCATCGCCGTGATCGCGACCTTCGTGGTCGGCATGGCGACCACGCGGCTGGTCTCGCGCGGCGGCCTCGCGTCCATGAGCCTGCAGGGGATCGCCTCCTCGTGGGGCAATGTCGGCTACATGGGCGTGCCGCTCTGCCTCGCGGCGTTCGGCGAGGCGGGCCTGCCGCCCGCCATGCTCAGCGTGATCGTGACGGCGGTCGTATCGATGGTGTTCGGCGTCATGCTGATCGAGCTCGAGGTCGCGGCGGGGCACGGACCGCTGATGACCTTCCTGCGTGCCGCCTTCAACGTCGCGCGCAATCCGCTGCCGATGTCGATTGCGCTCGGCATCCTGGTGTCGTGGATCGGCGTCGCGATCCCCGTGCCGGTCGAGAAGTGGATCGACCTGATGGGCGCCGCGGCGGCGCCCTGCGCGCTGTTCGCCATCGGGCTCTTCCTGTCCGACAAGTCGATCAAGAGCGGGCTCGCCGAGGCGGGCCTCGCCACCCTGATCAAGCTCGTGCTGCAGCCGCTCGCGGCGTTGCTGATCCTGCCTTGGTTCGTGCCGCTCGACTCGATCGCGGGCAAAGTCGCGTTGCTGATGGCCGCGCTGCCGACCGCGGCCAATGCGTTCGTGCTCGCCCGCCAGTTCGACATCTCGGTCGAAAAGAACTCTGCAGCCGTACTGTTGTCGACGGCCTTCTCGGTGATCACGGTTTCTGCTTTGCTGGTGTGGCTGCGCGTGTCCTGACGACAACGGAGGAGAACATGCTCCAGGAATTCAAGAAGTTCGCGTTGCGCGGCAACGTGGTCGATCTCGCGGTCGGCGTGATCATCGGCGTCGCCTTCGGAAAAATCGTCGACTCGCTGGTCGGCGACGTCATCATGCCGATCATCGGCCGCATCTTCGGCGGGCTCGACTTCACCAACTACTTCATCGGGCTGACGACGGCCGCCAGCCAGGCGCCGACCTACGATGCTGCCAAGAAGGCCGGCGCCACGATCGGCTACGGCACCTTCATCACCGTGACGGTGAACTTCATCATCATCGCCTGGGTGCTGTTCATCGTGATCAAGGGCATGAACCGCGTGATGAAGGCGGAGGAAGCCGCTCCGGCGCCGCCGGCTCCGCCGACCAAGGAGCAGGAGCTGCTGACCGAGATCCGCGATCTCCTGAAGGCGCGCGCCTAGGCCGCCGCTTTCGTCTCGCCGGCGAACGCCGCGTCGAGCCGGCGGGCGAGGCCGTCGGAGATCTTCGTGAGCGGCAGGCGGCATTCGGGCGAGGCGATCAGCCCCTGCCGCCACAGGAGATGCTTGATCGGCATCGGGTTCGCCTCGGCGAAGAGCAGCGGCGTGATCTCGGCGAGCGGCGCCCAGGCCGAGCGGGCGCCCGCTACGTCGTTCTGGGCAAAGCGCTTCCCGACCTCGACGAAGCGCTCCGTCATCAGATGGCTCGCGGCCAGGATGCCGCCGTCGGCGCCGTTGGCCATCATGGTGAAATAGAGCGCGTCCTCGCCGGTCAGCACCGAGAAGTCGGCGGGCTTGCGCGCCAGGAGCTCGAGCGACTGGGCGATGCTGCCGGAACTGTCCTTCACGCCCACGATGTTCGGCACCTTCGCGAGCTCGAGCAGCGAGTCGTTGGAGAGGTTCACCGCCGTGCGATAGGGGATGTTGTAGATCACCACGTCGCGGTCGGTCGCCTGGGCGATGCGGCGGAAGTGCTCGATCAGCCCGTCCTGGCTCGGCCGGTTGTAGTAGGGGCAGACCGACACGATGCCCTCGAAGGGCAGGTGGCGAAGCCGCTTCAGTTCCTTCTCGACCTTGTGCGTGGCGTTCGAGCCCACGCCAACGAACACCGGCGCGCGCCCCTTGGCAACGGCGAGCGTGCGCTCGACCACGGCCGCGATCTCGTCCTCGTCGAGGGCGGGCGATTCGCCGGTCGTGCCCAGCGGGAACAGCCCGTCGACGCCTTTGGCGAGATAGTGCGCGACGAGGCGCTCGTAGCTCTGCAGGTCGAGGGCGCCGTCCTTGAACGGCGTGATGAGCGGCAGCCAGAGGCCGGAGATCTTGGGGGTCATGAGAGAAAGCTAGCGTCGGCCATAAATAAGAAAATCGAATGTTTTGGATATAATCGTTCGGAATTCGTTATATTAGGCCGATGCGCAAGGACCTCGACATGGCGCTGGTGCGCGCCTTCCTCACCGTCGTCGAAGCGGGCGGCGTCACCAAGGCGGCGGCGGCGCTCGGCATGAGCCAGGCCGCGGCCAGCCAGCAGATCAAGCGGCTGGAGGAGGCGCTCGACTGCCGCCTGTTCGAGCGCCAGGGCCGCGGGCTCGCGCTCGCGCCGGCGGGCGAGCGGCTGCTCGCGCAGGCGCGGCGGCTGGTGGCGATGAACGACGAGGTCTGGTCGTCGATGCGCGCGCCGCAGTTCGAGGGCGAAGTCCGCTTCGGTGTGCCCTACGACATCATCGGCAGCTTCGTGCCGGCGATCCTGCGCGGCTTCGCCAAGGCGCAGCCGCGCGTGCGCGTGTCGCTGGTTTGCGAGGACTCCAAGATCGTGCGCGAGGCGCTGAAGTCGGGCGGCGTCGATCTCGCCATGACGACCGAGACCGAATGCGGCCGGCACGGCGAGACGCTGCGCACCGACCGGCTCGTCTGGGTGAGCGCCCGTGGCGGCGATGCGCATCTCAAGGATCCGCTGCCGGTCTCGCTCGGCGCGCCGACCTGCGTGTTCCGTCCCGTCGCCGTCGAGGCGCTCGGCAAGGCGCGGCGCGACTGGCGCGCGGTCTGCGAGGTGAGCCGGCTGGAGCCGGTCTATGCCGTGCTCGAGGCGGGGCTTGCCGTGGCGCCGCTACTGCGATCCTCGGTGCCGGAACGCTTCGACGTGCTCGGTCGCGAGGCGAAGCTGCCGACGCTGCCGGAGTTCCGCATCAATCTCTACGCGCCGCCGGGCTTGAGTCCGGCGGCGCGCGATCTTGCCGACCATGTGCGCGCCAGCTTCTCGGGACGTTCCCGGAACAAGATTCACAACAATTGATACCAACCACCATCTGT
>SCVT01000451.1 GCA_004296815.1 Reyranella sp.
GCACGTCGTCGACGGCGCCGACATACTCGACACCGCCCTTGCCGATCTCCGGGGCGATCTTCTCCCGCCAGAACACGCCTTCGGGATCGTCCTTGGTGGAATGATTGCCGGCGATGATGAGGCGACGACCGGTGCGGCGCGCGATCTCGATCGCCCAGTGTGCACCCTTGATCTCCTCGACGCGGCTCAGGAACACCAGCGGCGCATCCGCCGGCACCGACGGGTTGAGCGTCAGCGCGTCTGTGTCGGCGAAGTTCGGGATGCCGTGCCACTCTCCGCCGGCCGGCCGGCCCTGCCGCGCGATATACTCGCTGCAACCGGTGAAGGTGATCCGGCCGGGTGCTGCCAGCCGTACCGCGAGCCCCACCGTACGATGCGTCGGCTCACGCTGGAACGACATGATCAGCGGCCTCGGACCCCGCAGATGCGGCAGCAGGTAGGCGATACGCGAGAAGCTGTGGACGACGTCGGGCTGGAAATCGCGAACTGCGCGCCGCAGCGCCAGCATGTTGGAGATCGTATCGGCCTTCGACAGCGAGCTGAGCCCGGGCCACGGAAAGAACGCGTCGTTGGGGCACTCCGACCCCGGCCGGGCGACCAGCCCGACCGTATGCCCTGCCCCGCGCAGGCGACGCACCAGCACGTCGACGATGCGCTCGATGCCGCCGTAGAGCCGCGGCGGGACCTCGATCTCGGGATCGGCCGTCAGCAGCAGGCGCATCAGCTCGTCCCCTTTGCCGCGAAGGCGGCGGCAACACCCTCCAGCAACCCGGCCTGCTCGTGCTCCCAATTGTACCGTTCCCGCCCGAGCCGCCAGGCCGATGCCGATGCGGCGTCGAACGCGGGTGGTGCCGCGAGTGCGTCGAGCATCTGGGCTGTGCCGGCGGGGTCGGCGAGCGAGACCAGCCGCGCGGCCTCGCCGAGGTCGGGAGCGAGGCGTCGTTGGGCCGGCGTGTCACTCATGATCACCGGCATCCCTGCCAGCAGGTAGGTGAAGATCTTGTTGGTGAGGCACAGCCGGCGATTCTCGCTGATTTCCGTTTCCAGCGACAGGCCGATGTCGCATTCGGCGGCAAGCCGCGCCATCTCGCTTGGTGGCGCCATTGGTTGCAGCCGGACGCGACCCTCGATCCCCAGCGAACGGGCGAGCGCCAGCAAGGTGTCGCCGTGGCCCCAGCGGTTGCTGCCGCGGATATCGAGCGTGACCGGGACGCGCGTGAGTGCCATCGCCTCGATGAAGGCCTGCAGGCCGCGATCGAGGCCGATCGTCTGCGAGAACCAGTAGGCCCGGAGGCCGTCGCCCGACCGCCGCGTGCGCTCTGCCGGCGCCATCGACAGCGGAAAGACGTTGAGCAGCGTCCTCGGCACGTCGATGCCGTATCGCGCCGCATAAGCCTCGCCGATCATCGGTGCGGCCGCGGTCAGATGGACGCACGACGGAAGGATCGCGCTTTCGACAGCCTCGACCATTCTCATGCGAAAAGCGTCGTCCGGCAGGCCGGTGCCTTCGCCGGAGTGGAAATCCTCGGCATCGAAGCCCAGGAGGCCGCCGTGGCGGCGGGCCGCAGCGGCCGCCGCCGGCAAAGCCGAGACATAGTGGGCGATATAGAGGTCGGCTCGGATCTCGCAGACGTGACGCGTCAGGGTCGCGACTGGCCCGCCATAGGCTTCGGCCGCGAGGCCGGGCGGCATCGTCCAGCCGACCGCCTGCGCCGTCCGGGCGAAGGGTCGCACCGCACGCAGCCTCACCCCCTCGATCGGCGAGCGTGGCACCCGGACGGTCTTCCACGGCACCGCCGCAGCGATCTCATCGTCCGCCGCCCGCAACGCGTCCGAGTATCCGCAGAACACCGACGTCACGTCGTAACCCGCGCCGTGCAGCGCATCGGCCTCCTTCAGGACCCGCGGATTTGACGCGAGATTGCCGGGGCTCACGATGCAAACCGCGCGGCGCATCGCGAAGTCAGGCCGACCCGGCCGACTTGTAGCCGACGACCGCCTCGCCGATCCGGTCGAACTTCACCGGCGCGTCGATCAGCATCGCGTGCGCGCCCAGGCCGTAGTCCTGCTTGAAGTCGAAGGCGCTGCCCTCGGGACTGCAGGCCGCGACATTGAACGTCACCGCGCTGTCGACGTCATGGTCGGACATGATGGTCATGTAGTTCGTGCCGAGGTCGAAGCTGTAGTCGCCCGAAGCGAGGAAGTAGGGCTTGAGCCTTACGACGCAGACATAGCGTCCCGACTGGTTGGGAATCTCGACCTGCGAGAAGACCTGCGATGAATAGAAGGCCACCGGCAGGTTGTTGGAATCGCGCAGCGTGAGCTCGAGGGTCATGCCCGGCATGCCCGACGTCTCCAGCTCGATGCGCAGCACGATCGGCGTGCCGGGCTCGTAGGTGTCGGTGGGCATGCCGCTCTCGTCGAGCAGGTCGGCCGAGACGAAGGTCGTGTTCTTGCCCTTGCCCCAGTTGCGATCCTTGCGACCCTTGGTGAGCGACTCCGAATAGTGCGAGACGGCCGCTTCGGTCGGGCCGTCGAAGATCACGCGTCCCTCCTTCAACACGATGCCGCGTTTCGTCAGGGCGGTGATGGCCGCGAGGTTGTGGCTGACGAACAGCACGGTGCGGCCGGCGTTGGCGACCTCGGACATGCGATCGAGGCAGCGCTTCTGGAACTCGGCGTCGCCGACCGCCAGGACCTCGTCGACGAACAGGATCTCGGTCTCGAGATGAGCCGCGACCGCGAAGGCCAGGCGCGCGTACATGCCGATCGAGTAGCGCTTGATCGGCGTATCCAGGAACTTCTCGACGCCGGAGAAGTCGACGATCTGGTCGAAGCGCGCCTTCACCTCGGCGCGCGTCATGCCGAGGA
>SCVT01000452.1 GCA_004296815.1 Reyranella sp.
GCCGTCGCCGCCTACATCGCGCAGACCGAGGGCCGGCTGATGCGCGCCCTGAAGTCGATCCTGGGCTCGCCGCTGATCGACGAGGAGACCAGCCTGGGTGGCCGCAAGGTGCCGCTGCGGGAGGTCGTCGAGATCTTCGTGCGGCATCTCAAGGCCAAGGCCGAAACCTTCGCCGGCCGCGAGATCACAGCCGTCGTCCACGGCCGGCCGGTGCGCTTCGTCGATGACGACGACCGGGCCGATGCGCGCGCACAGGAAGTGCTCGAAGGCATCGCCCGCCGCGCGGGCTTCCGCGATGTCGCCTTCGTCTACGAGCCGATCGCCGCCGCCCATCACTACGAGCAGACGGTCGAAGCCGAGGAGCTGGCGCTGATCGCCGACATCGGCGGCGGCACCAGCGATTTCTCGGTCATCCGTGTCGGTCCGCAGCACCGGGGACGCGCCGACCGCAGCAGCGACGTGCTCGCCAACGCCGGCGTGCGGCTGGGCGGCACGGATTTCGACAAGGCGCTCAATCTCGCGGCAGTGATGCCGCTCCTGGGCCTCGGCACCGAGCTCCTCGAGAAGAGCCTGCCGATGCCGAACGCGCTCTATCACGAGCTCGCCACCTGGGCGACGATCAACTTCGCCTACACCTACAGGAACGAGCGCGAGGTCGCCGAGCTGGCCGCGCTCTCCGCCGAGCCCGACAAGGTCGAGCGTCTGCTGAGCGTAGTGCACCGGCGGCTCGGCCATCACCTGGCCTTCGCCGTCGAGGATGCCAAGATCGCCTTGAGCGCCGAGGAGCGTGCTACCGTGCCGCTCGCCTTCCTCGAAGCCGGTCTCTCCGTCACCGCGACGCGCGCCCAGTTCGACCGCGCCATCAAGGTCAGCACCGAGCGACTGCAGAAGGCGGCCCGCAATTGCATCGCCGCGGCGGGTGTCGCGCCCGCCGCCATCGACACGATCTTCCTGACCGGCGGATCGAGCCGCGTGCCGTCCGTACGCGCCGCGATCGCGCGCGCCGCGCCATCAGCGCGGCTGGCCGGCGGCTCGGATCTCCTGTCCGTCGCGCTCGGCCTCACCCAGATGGCGAGGACGATGGCCTAGAGGGGGCCTAGAGCGAGTTCACCGTGTGGCCGCCGTCGACGGTGAGCACGCTGCCGGTCATGAACGAGCCCGCCTCCGAGGCGAGCAGCAGCAGCGCGCCGTCGAGATGCTCGGGCTGGCCGATGCGGCGCTGCGGGATGCGCTCGATCAACCGCTGCCCGCCCGGCGTCTTCCAGAAGTCGCCGTTCATTTCGGTCTCGATGTAACCCGGGCAGATCGCGTTGACCCGGATCTGGTAGCGCGCCCACTCCATGGCGAGCGCGCGCGTGAGATGGATGAGGCCCGCCTTCGAGGCGTTGTAGGGCGCCACCTGCCCGATCGTGCGCAGGCCCAGGATCGAGGCGATGTTCACGATGGCACCCGGCCGCTTCGCCGCGACCCAGCGTTTCGCCGCCGTCTGCGCCATCAGCCAGGCGCCACGCAGGTTGGTGTCGACGACCGAGTCCCAGTCGTCCTCCGGCATCTCGAGCGCGGGCTTCACGATCGAGATGCCCGCGTTGTTCACCAGGATGTCGATCGGCCCCAGCGCCTTCTCTCCGGCATCGAACGCCGCTGCAATCGACTCACCCGACTGGACGTCGAGATCGACCGCATGCGCCTTGCCGCCGCCCTTCGAGAGTTCCGCCTGAAGAGACGCCAGCCTATCGGCACGCCGCGCAGCGACCATCACCGAGGCCCCCGCCTCGGCGAGCGTCTTCGCGAAATGAACGCCGAGCCCCGACGAGGCGCCGGTGACGAGGGCGACCTTGCCGCTAAGGTCGAATCGCTTGGACATGGCGGTCGCTCCACTGTTTCATGCCGGCCTTATAGGCGAGCGACCGGTTCGGAGGAAACATGCAGCGCACCCCCTGGGGGCTGATCGGACTGCTCGTCGCCGCAGGCATCGTCGCCGCCTTCCACGTCGGCAAGGCGCCGCCCGCCCTGCCTTCGATCCGCGAGGATCTCGGCGCCAGCCTGCGCCAGGCCGGCTGGCTGCTCTCGACCATCAACCTGATGACGGCGCTGGGCGGCATGGCGATCGCGCTGACGGCCGATCGCTTCGGCCATCGTCGCCTCGTCATTCTCGGCACCGCGCTAAGCCTGGTGGCCAGCCTCGCCGGCGCCTTCGCGAGCGACGTCGACCAGCTCCTGATCACGCGTGTCTTCGAGGGGCTGGGCTTCATCGCCGTCACCGTGGCGATCCCCACCCTGCTGCTGCGCATCGCCAGCCTGTCCGACCAGCGGCTCGCGATGGCTTTCTGGACCACCTACATGCCGGCCGGCGCCGGCACGATGATGCTGATCTCTGCCGTGGTGCTGCCAGGAGAGTCCTGGCGCATTGCGTGGCTGGTGGCGGCCGGTGCGTCGGCGCTGATGCTGCTGGCCTTGCTCGCGAAGGCACTGCCCAGCCGCGAACTCGACCCGCAGCCCGTGAAGCGTCATCCCGTGCTCGCCGAGATGGCCGAGGTGGCGAGCAGCGGCGGGCCGCTGGCGATCGCCGTCTGCTTCGGCGCCTATGCCTGCTGCTGGTTCGCCGTTGTGGGCTTCCTGCCCACCCTGCAGGTCGAGCGACTGGGCTTCGCGACCTCGACGGCAGCGATCGTCACGGCGCTGGTCACCATCGTGAACGTGAGCGGCAACCTGTCGGCCGGATGGCTGCTCCATCACGGCGTGCCACGCGTCGCCATGATCGTGGGGGCCGCCGTCTCCATGGCGTTCTGCGCGGCCGGCATCTTCGTCGACGGCGTGCCCGACCTGCTGCGGCTGGTGCTGGCCGGCGTCTACTCCGCCGTGATCGGCGTCGTGCCCGGTGCGCTCTTCACCGCCATCCCCACGCACGCGCCGCGGCCCGAGCTGGCCGGCGCATCGACCGGGCTACTGATGCAGGGATCGAACATCGGCGGCCTGCTGGGACCGCCGATCACCGGCGCGCTGGTCGCCGCCGGCGGCTGGTCGAGCGCGGCCTGGCTGACCTCGATCGCGCTGGGGATCGTGGCCGCGGCCGGTCTCTTCCTGCACTGGCGCGAAAGGCGTAGGCTCGCGGCATGATCTATGTCGACATCGTCTCCGATACGATCTGTCCCTGGTGCTATATCGGCAAGCGGCGCTTCGAGCGCGCGCTGGTGCAGAGTGGCCGCACCGACATCGCCGTGGCGTGGCGCCCCTTCCAGCTCAACCCCGACATGCCGGCCGAAGGCATGACGCGCGACGACTATGTCCGCGCCAAGTTCGGCGGCGGCGACCGGCCGCGCCAGATCTACCAGGCGATCGCCGAGAGCGGCCGCGAGGCCGGCATCGAGTTCCAGTTCTCCAGGATCAAGCGGACGCCCAACACCGTGCTGTCGCACCGTCTCGTGCACTGGAGCGCCAAGGTCGAGCGCCAGGACGAGGTCGTGGCCGAGATGTTCCGGGCCTATTTCGAGGAGGGGCTCGACATCGGCGACCTCGACACGCTGGTCGAATGCGCGGTGCGCGCCGGCGTCGAGGAGGAGCGCGTCCGCCGCTACCTGCTGAGCGACGAGGGCCGGCAGGAAGTCGTGGCCTCCGACGTCTATGCCCGCCGCCTCGGCATCAACGGCGTGCCCTGCTTCATCGTCAACCGGAAGTACGCCGTCTCGGGTGCCCAGCCGCCCTCGGCCTTCGTCGAAGTCTTCAACCTGGCGGAGCGCGACGCCGCCACCAGCGCGGCACAATCCACCGCCTGAACTCATGGTATGTCGTTGATCATATGATATGATGATCGACATATAATGAGGCTCCGATGCCCATCAGCGCCACACGCAAAGCCGCCATCCGGGCCGAGATCGTAGGGCACGCCGCCCGCCTCTTCCGGCTGCGCGGCCATGCCGGCACCAACATCGACGACATCATGCTGGCCGCCGGCCTGACCCGCGGCGCCTTCTATGCCCACTTCACGTCCAAGGACGACCTGTTCGCCGAGATCGTGCGCATGGGCCACGGGCTCTTGCCGAAGCTGCGTGCCGGCCCGCCGGCGGCGGCCCTCGATGCCTATCTCGACCGTGAGGACCTCGCCGCCAACGCGCTGGCCTGCTCTCTGGCGTCGCTGGCCGGCGACATCGCACGGGCGCCGCTCCCTGCCCGCCTCGCCTATGCGAATGTGCTGCATGGCGCGATCGCCGAATTGGCCAAGGACCGGCAGCGTCGCGGCCTCGATGCCGATGCGACCGTCGCGGCGATCCTGGCGGTCGGCGCCGTGGTCCTGGCTCGCGCCTCGGGCGACACGCGGCTCAGCGACTGGCTGCTGCGCTGCGCCCGGCGGGCTGTAAAACCGTTGATGAAGAAGCCGAAACCTAAGCGGCGAGCTTCGCGAGCGAAGAAACGATCGACGTCACGCCGGAAAGCCGCGCCCGCTCGTCCTTCCAGACGCGCTGCACGATCACGCGGTGGTCGGGCCTGAGCTTCACCAGCGGCGCGTTCTTCTGGATCCAGCCGATCAGCCGCTCGGGCTTGTCGAACTTGTTGTCGTGGAAGCTGAACACCACGGCCTTCTCGCCGGCGTCGATCTTGGCGACACGCGCCGCACGACAGTGGAGCTTGAGCGCCACGGTGTTCAGCAGGAACTCGGCCTCGGGCGGCATCTTGCCGAAGCGGTCGACCAGCTCGGCGCCGAACGACTCGATCTCGGCCTGGGTCGAGAGCCCGCCCAGCCGGCGGTAGAGGCCCATCCGCACCGAGAGGTCGGCGACATACTCCTCCGGGATCAGCACCGGGATGCCGAGATTGATCTGCGGCGACCAGTCGGCCTTCTCGGCCTCCTGCGAGCGCCCGCGCGCCGCCGCGACGGCCTCCTCGAGGAGCTGCTGGTAGAGCTCGATGCCGACCTCGCGGATGTGGCCGGACTGCTCCTCGCCGAGCAGGTTGCCGGCGCCGCGGATGTCGAGGTCGTGGCTGGCGAGCTGGAAGCCCGCGCCCAGCGTGTCGAGCGTCTGCATGACCTCGAGCCGCTTGGCCGCCGCCTCGTTGAGCGCCCGGCCCGGCGGCACGGTGAGATAGGCATAGGCCCGCATCTTGCCGCGGCCGATGCGTCCGCGGAGCTGGTAGAGCTGCGCCAGGCCGAACATGTCGGCGCGATGGATGACCATCGTGTTGGCGTTGCGGATGTCGAGGCCGCTTTCCACGATGTTGGTCGAGAGCAGCACGTCGAACTTGCCCTCGACGAAGTCCTGCATCGTGTTCTCGATCGTGGTCGGCGGCAGCCTGCCGTGCGCCATGCCGAGCCGGATCTCTGGCACCAGCTCGCGCAGCTCGGTCGCGACCGCCGCCAAATCTTCGATGCGCGGGCAGACATAGAAGCTCTGGCCGCCGCGGAACTGTTCGCGCAGCAGCGCCTCGCGGATGGTCACGCCGTCGAACGGCGTCACGAAGGTGCGCACCGCGAGCCGGTCGACCGGCGGCGTCGCGATCAGGCTCATGTCGCGCACGCCGGTCAGCGCCAGCTGCAGGGTGCGCGGGATCGGCGTCGCCGTCAGCGTCAGCACGTGGACATCGGCGCGCAGCTCCTTCAGGCGCTCCTTGTGGCCGACGCCGAAATGCTGCTCCTCGTCGACGATCAGCAGGCCGAGATCCTTGAACTCGATGCTCTTGGCCAGCAGCGCATGCGTGCCGCACACGATGTTGATCGTGCCGTCCTTCAGCCCTTCCTTGGTGGCCTTGGCCTCCTTGGCGCCGACCAGGCGCGACAGGCGGCCGATGTTGACCGGCATGCCCTGGAAGCGCTCGACGAAGGTGCGATGGTGCTGCCGCGCCAGCAGGGTCGTCGGCCCGATGACGGCCACCTGCTTGCCGGAGAGCGCCGCGACGAACGCTGCCCGCAGGGCGACCTCGGTCTTGCCGAAGCCCACGTCGCCGCAGATCAGCCGGTCCATCGGCTTGCCCGACGACAGATCCTCGATCACATCCGAGATCGCCTGGAGCTGGTCGTCGGTCTCGGCATAGGGGAAGCGCGCGCAGAATTCCTCGTAGAGGCCTTCGGGCGGGCTCAGCGTCTCGCCGCGCCGGATCGCGCGCTCGGCGGCGATCTGGATCAAGCGATCCGCCATGTCGGCGATGCGCTGCTTGAGCTTGGCCTTGCGCGACTGCCACGCGACGCCGCCCAGCCGGTCGAGCGTGGCGCTCTCCTCCGCCGCCCCGTAGCGGCTCAGCACGTCGATGTTCTCGACCGGCACGAAGAGCTTGTCGCCGCCCTCATAAGTAAGCCGCAGGCAATCGTGCCGGGCGTTCTGGATCTCCAGCGTCACGAGACCTTCGTAGCGACCGACACCATGCTCACGATGGACCACGAGGTCGCCATCACTGAGCGCCGAGGCCTCGGCGATGAACCGCTCCGATGGGCGACGCTTCTTGGCGGGGCGCGACAGGCGATCGCCGAGAATGTCCTCCTCGCCGATGACCTCCAGCCCGTCGAGCACGAAGCCGTGCTCCAGCGGCCAGACCGCGAGGCCGATGACGCCGGCCGGCAGGTGTTGCGCCATGGCGAGATCGGCGACCGGAACCGGCGTGGTGGCGCCATGCTCCTGCAGGAGGTGCTGCAGGCGGCTGACCGAGCCTTCGGTGTAGCCCGCAACGACCACGCGCCGACCGGCTTCATTCGCGGCCCGTACATGCTCGGCGACCTTGTCGAACAGGTTCACGCCCTGGCCGGTGCGCGCCTGGGCGAAGCCCTCGTGGCGCCGGCCGCCGAGATCGATCGTGTCGACCGCGCCGGGCGCCGCATCGAAGGTCGTGAACTG
>SCVT01000453.1 GCA_004296815.1 Reyranella sp.
CGTTGCTGGAGTTGAGGCTGCCGGCGGCCACGCCGGCCGCCGAGAGCGCGCGCACCTGGTCGCGCATCAGCGCGATCAGCGGCGAGACGACGAGCGTCAGGCCCGGCCGCGCGATGGCGGGGAGCTGGTAGCAGAGCGACTTGCCGCTGCCCGTGGGCATGACCGTGAGCACGTTCTCGCCAGCCAGAACGGCACGCACGATCTCCTCCTGGCCGGGCCGAAAATCGGCGAAGCCGAAGACCGAATGCAGCAGGTCGCGGGCTCTAGAGAGGGCGTCGTTCATTGGTTGGGCGCAACCTACCCTCACGCGGGCCGGTCTGCTATCGGTTGCGACAGGTTTTCACGGGAGATCGTCCATGCGTCTTGTCGTCCTCGCGGCCTCGGCCTTTCTTCTCGCCCCGGTCGCGCCGGCGCTCGCGCTCGACTGCCCGATGGCGCAACCCAAGGCACAGCCCGGCATCCTCAAGGAGACGCCGGCCCAGATCGCCCAGGTCGGCAAGACGCTGGCCGCCGGCGACACGTTCAACGCCATCGCCTCGGTCACGGCCGACCTCCGCATCCGCTATCCCGGCGTCGAGAAGGCCGAGCTGGTGAACTACCTGGTCACGGCCTACTGCCCCGCCGTGGCGGCCAACAATCGCCTGAGCGAGGCGCAGAAGAAGTCGGCGGTCGACAGCTTCGCCGCCCAGGTGATGCGCCAGGTCTACTGACCGGCCTCCCGGCGGGGGCCTGGGGCGGGGATGATTCCGGCCGCCGGGCCGTACCGTCGAAATGGGCTCCAGATCCTCCTCCGCCGGCGCGGTCTTCGCGGTCCTCGTCGCCTCGTTCGCGGTCGCCCTGGCCGCGATTTTCCTGGGGTCCGCCTTCGCGCAGACTCCTGTCACGGTGACGCCCGCCCTGCCGCCCGGGCTCGGCAGCGGCTCGCCACCCGATGGTCAGGCCGACGCAACCGGCGGCGACCGGGACAGGCGTGACGGCCAACGGCCCGCCGCGAAGCGCCTGCAGATCGACGGCCAGGCCGGCGGCGTGAATTCCTATGTCAGGATCGGTCCCGGCGGTTCAGGCCGTAACGAGGGCCAAGCTTCCGAGGATCAGAGCACGACCGGCCGCGGCGTGCCGGGCGCCGGCGAGCGGCCGTCCCGCGAGCTGTTCAAGATCGGCGGCACCCTCAAGTTCTAAGACGGCATCGTGCAATCGCACGATGCCCTAGTGCTTGGCTGCCTGGCCGCCGTCGAGGGTCATCACCACGCCGCTGATGTAGCTGGCGCGCTCCGACGCCAGGAACACCGCGAGATCGGCAACCTCGTCGGGCTCGGCGGCGCGGCCGAACGGCATGTGCTTGGTGAGCTCCGGCCAGCGCTCGGCATCGCCCCACTTCTGCTCGGCCTGGCCGCGCAGCAGGGTAAGCATGCGGTCGGTGCGCGTCGCGGGCGGATTGATCGCCACCACGCGCACGCCGTGCTCGACGCTGCGCGAACCCACGGCGCGGGTGAAGGCCATGAGGCCAGCATTGCCCATGGTGCCGGCGACGTAGTCGTAGTTGTAGCTCTCGCCGGCGAGGCCGATCACGTTCACCACGACGCCCGCCTTGCGCGCGTACATCTTCTCCAGCATGGCACGCGTGGCGTTGACGTAGCCGAATACCTTGAGCTCCCAGGCCTCGCGCCACTTGGGCTCGGTCATGCCGAAGATATCGCCACGCGGGATGGCGCCGGCATTGTTGACGAGGATGTCGGCGTGGCCCACCGCCTCGACGACGGCGCGCGCGGTGTCGCCCCTGGAGAAGTCGGCGGGATGGATCTCGACCGGCACGTTGTGGCGGGCGCGGATCTTGTCGCGTGCCGCTTCCAGCGATTCCTTCGAGCGCGAGGCGAGGTGCACCGTGCAGCCCTCGGCCGCGAAGCCCATGGCGCAGGCGAAGCCAATACCGCGGCTGCCGCCGGTGATGAGCACGGTCTTTCCGGAAAGCTTGAGATCCATAGGGAGTTCCTCAGGGTCTGTAGACGGTGAAGGTCTGGGTGAGGAGCCGGCTTTGCCCGTGCAGGATCTCGAGCGTCCAGTCGCCCGGCACCAGCTCCCAGTCGTTGTCGAAACCGTAGCCGCGCTGGCGCGGCTCGCCGATCGGCGAGGAGAAGTCCTCGATGCTCTCGGTGTAGACCTTGCCGCCCCTGGGATCGCGCAGGCCGGGCGCCGGGAAGCGCCAGATCGCGCGCAGCGGGACGACCGCGCGCGCCGGCTCGCCGATCAGGTCGAAGCGCACGCCGAAGCGCACGCCCGTGCGCGCCGGCACGCGCGTGGTCCGCTCGTAGAAGGTGACGCTGGTCAGTCGGTTGATGTTGCCGGCGACCGAGCCCGGCGCGCCCATCTGGCCGGCGCGCTCGCCGCGATAGAGGCCGACATCGAGGAGCTCGATGCGATCGACTCGTACCGCCTGGCCGAGCGACGGCCGGACGGCGGCCATCAGGACGGCGAACGCGAGGATCGCGATGCCGACCGGACCGGCCACTAGAGCCTGTAGGTGCTGTCGATGGCGGCGCGGCCGTCCTCGGTCTTGACGCGGCCGTCCTTCACCATCTGGACGAGATGCGCCAGCATCGAGCGGCCGGCGGCGGGATGGAGATGGACCGGCGTGTCGGCGTAGTTCTTGGCCACCATCTGCGGGATGGTCTGCGGCCCGTCCTTGAGGCGGGCGATGATCTGCGCCTCGCGGCCGAGGCGATGCTCGATATAGGCGTTCACGAACGGCACGGGATTGCGGATCTCGGCACCGTGCGTCGGGATGTAGAGCTCCTCGTCGCGCGGCAGCAGCTTGCGCAGGGAGGCGAAGTAGTCGGCCATGTTGCCGTCGGGCGGCGAGATCACCGCCGTCGACCAGCCCATCACATGGTCGCCCGAGAGCAGCGCCTTGTCCTCCTTCACCGCGAAGCAGAGATGGTTGGAGATGTGGCCGGGCGTGTAGACCGCCTCGACATTCCAGCCCTTGCCCTCGATCACGTCGCCGTCGTTGAGCTTGATGTCGGGCGCAAAGTCGAAGAAGCCCTCCTGCTCCGTGGTGACGCCGGCCGGCGGCCGGGGATGCGGCCCGTAGCTGTAGACCTTGGCGCCGGTCGCCTTGGCGAGCGCCGGCGTCGCCGGCACGTGGTCGATGTGGGTGTGCGTCACCAGGATGTGCGTCACCGTCTCGCCGCGCAGCGCGCGCAGCACGGCGTCGATATGCTCCTGGTCGTCGGGACCGGGATCGACCACCGCGACATTGCCGTGGCCGATGATGTAGGTGCCGGTGCCCTTGAAGGTGAACGGGCTCGGGTTGTTGGCGACGACGCGGCGGATCAGCGGCGTCACCTCCATCGCCGTGCCGTAGTCGAACTTGAAGTCCTTGATGAAGGGAATGCCCGGCATCGGATACTCGCTACGGTGTCGGCGGCGTGAGCTTGTAGAGCGCGTTGCGCGTGTCGGCGCTGACATAGACCGCGCCGGAGCGGCCGACCGCGACGCCGGTCGGCATCAGCGCCGGCGGCCCGCCCGGAAAGGGCGACAGGCCGATATCGAGGTTGGAGGCGATCACCGTCTTCGCACCCGTCGCCGGATCGATGGCGACGATCCTCTTCTGGCCTACTTCGGCGACGTAGAGCCTGCCGTCGGGGCCGACATCGATGCCCTCGGGGCCGGCGAGGTTGTCGGCCACGACCTTGCGCGCGGCCGTCACGACGTCGATCTGGCTCACCGCGCCGGCGGCGATCTCGGTGACGTAGATCAGGTTGCCGGCGCCCTGCGCCAGCGCCACGGGACCGCGCAGTTCCTTGAGCACGATACTGCGCGTCTTGCCGTCGGGGCTCACCTTCACGAGGTTGCCGGTCGC
>SCVT01000731.1 GCA_004296815.1 Reyranella sp.
GGCGCCACAACGCGGAGAGATTGTCGGCAACGCCCGCCATGCGACGCGCGCCCAGCGCTTCGACGCGGACCTGCTCGACGGCTTCGAAAATCGCTCTTGCCGTCTCGCCCCTGGGTACGCGGCGCAGATGGGTCTTGCGGTCGTGATGGCGCATCTTCAGCGCCATCGAATCGGCCTCGCCGCGCACCCGGCTCACATCCTCGACCGGCAGGTCGCGGGCCGGCACGGTGATGCGTGCCTCGCTGCCCAACAGCGAGCCGCCGTCAGGCACGAACGACACGTTCACTTCCTTGCGCGACACCGCCCGCATGGTGGTGGCGGTGACGCGCCGGAATTCCTCGATCGGCGTAGTGTCCTTGGCCATTAGGCGACCTTACTCAGTACGAGGTCAGTGCAGCTTGCCGCCCTTGCCGCTCGATGCCGGCAATTCCTTGCCGAAGCAGCGCTGATAGTACTCGGCGAGCGTGCTGCGCTCGACCTCGTCGCACTTGTTGAGGAAGGTCAGCCGGAAGGCAAAGCCGATGTCGTTGTTGAAGATGCGGGCGTTCTCGGCCCACGTCATCACCGTACGCGGCGACATCACGGTCGAAATGTCGCCGGCGATGAAGCCCGCGCGCGTGAGATCGGCCAGCGCCACCATGGCGGAGACGATCTTGCGGCCTTCGTCGTTGTCGTACATCGGCGTCTTGGCGATCACGATGTTCACTTCCTGGTCGTGCGGCAGGTAGTTCAGCGTGGTCACGATCGACCAGCGGTCCATCTGGCCCTGGTTGATCTGCTGCGTGCCGTGATAGAGGCCGGTCGTGTCGCCGAGACCCACCGTGTTGGCGGTCGAGAACAGGCGGAATGCCGGGTGAGGGCGGATCACCTTGTTCTGGTCGAGCAGGGTGAGCTTGCCGTCGACTTCGAGCACGCGCTGGATGACGAACATGACGTCGGCCCGGCCGGCATCATACTCGTCGAACACCAGCGCCGTCGGGTTCTGCAGCGCCCACGGCAGGATGCCTTCGCGGAATTCGGTGACTTGCTTGCCGTCGCGCAGGACGATGGCATCCTTGCCGATCAGGTCGATACGCGAGATGTGGCTGTCGAGGTTGACGCGCAGGCAGGGCCAGTTGAGGCGGGCGGCGACCTGTTCGATATGGGTCGACTTGCCGGTGCCGTGATAGCCCTGGACCATCACTCGTCGGTTGTGGGCGAAGCCGGCGAGGATCGCCATCGTCGTGTCGGAGTCGAATAGGTAGGCGTCATCAACCTCCGGCACGTGCTCGGACGCCTGGCTGAAGGCCGGGACTTCCATGTCGGTGTCGATGCCGAAGAGCTGCCGGGCGGAAACCTTGATATCCGGCATGCCCGACACGTTCTGCCGGGCTGCGGTCGTCGTAGAGGCCATCACATGTCCTACAAAACAAAGCCCGCCAAATTGCGGGCTAAAATCAATAGTCGCAGGCCATTTTGTGCACTGCAAGCGACCAATTGCCGTGGCTGCCCTGAACAGGGCTAATCACTCGGCCGCAAGATGCTCCGATGCCCGCAGAGTGGAATAGGCGGCATTGATCTGTTTGAGCTTCTCCTCGGCGTCCCGGTCGCCGCCATTGGCGTCGGGATGGTGCAGTTTCACCAGTTCCTTGTAACGAGATTTCACATCGGCCCGGGTGGACGGCCACGAAAGTTCAAGAACATCCAGGGCGATACGCTCCGCCGGTGTCAGTTGCTCGCTGCCATCGAACCTGGGCGGCGGCTTTTCACCAAGGCCCGCGTCATCGGCCAGATCGAACGGGTCGTGGATATTGACGTACGGCCCGTTGCTGCGGCGGGCGCCCAGCGGCCAGACCGGGCGGCGCCAAGTCGTGTCGGCACGGATGTGCGCCTCGATCTGATCGGCGCCGAGGCCGGCAAAATAGTCCCACTTCC
>SCVT01000454.1 GCA_004296815.1 Reyranella sp.
AGCGGTGCCGTCGAGCTGCCCAAGGGCGACATCGTCTTCATGCCGCAGAAGCCCTACTTCCCGCTCGGCACGCTGCGTGAGGCGATGCTCTATCCGAAGGCGCCGGACGAGGCGAGCGACGACGAGCTGCGCGAGGTGCTGCACGAGGTCGGCCTCGACCATCTGCGCGGCCGGCTCGACGAGACCGAGCGCTGGGACCACATCCTGTCGGGCGGGGAGCAACAGCGCGTCGCCTTCGCACGCACGTTGCTCCAGAAGCCGCACTGGATCTTCATGGACGAGGCGACCTCGGCGCTCGACGAGGCGGGGCAGGAGAACGTCATGCAGCTCCTGGCCGAGCGCCTGCCCGACAGCGCCGTGGTCAGTATCGGCCACCGGCCGGGGCTCGAGGTCTTCCACACGCGCGAGCTGATCCTGGAGCCGGGCAAGGGCGGCGCCGAGCTGAAGGCGCACGGCCGTCGGCGCTCGCTGGGCGACCTCTACCGTCGCATGGCGCAGCACAGCCGCGCCCATCCGCGCGAGCCCGGCTTCTGGGCGCAGATGCGCTCCAATCTCCTGGGGCGTTGATTCTTTAGAAGGGTAGGCGGGCAGCGTCGGCGCGCACCAGGCGCCGATGGGTGACGATGGCGACCAGCGCGCCGCCCAGGGGCGCCACGATGCCGACGAAGATCAGGTGCACGCCGAGTGTCCAAGGCTCGAAGATGTCGGGCAGCAGGTGACCGATGGTCATCGTGGTCATGAAGAACAGCACCACCGCCACGACGCCGACCAGCAGCCCGCCACCGATCACGAGGAGGGGCGAGGCGGTGATCGAACGGCCGACGAGGTGGCCGCCTACGAAGGCGGCCAGGATGGCGACCAGAGCGCAGATCGTCTCCATCGGCTGAAGTCCGTCTCCCTGTTCGAGGCCAGTATAATCCGCCTCCGATCCGCGCGCCGCAGGGAAACGCGCGAAGGACAGCCGGTGCAATTGACTCCCGCTTTCTGCCGGAAGTAGCGTGGCGCCGGAGCAATACAACCTTGGGGGAGGTTGGGGGGATGCATCGTCGATCGCTGTTGGCGCTGTCGGGCGCGAGTCTCGTCTGCGGCTGCTCGGGCGCGGTCCATCAACTGCCGCAGCTCAGCGGCAGCAACCTCAGCCTGGCGCAGACCGAGGTCGCCGGCGCCGGCGGCCCGCCGATGCGGCGGTCCGTCAGCGACCAGGAGGTCACCGAGACCTTGCGGTCGGCACTGCAGCGCATCCGCCCGCCCGCCGCGCAGCTCTGCCGGGAAATGAACGTCGGGGTCTGCGACTGGCAGTTCCGTGCGATGGCTGACCGATCGATGAACGCCAGCGCTGGCGCCGACGGCGTGATCACGGTCAACCGCGGCATCGTCGAGTACGCCGCGAACGAGGAGGAGGTCTGCCTCGTCATCGCCCACGAGATGGGCCACCAGGCGGCAAATCACATCGCGAACAGCCGGCGAAACCAGCAGGCCGGGGCGCTGGTGGGCGCCATCCTGCTCGGGGCCTTGGGTGCCGCTGCCTCGTACCGCAACCCGGCTGCCGCGGACATCACTCGCTCGGCCATGAACACCGGCGCCAATGTCGGCGGCGCGGTCGGCCGCATCTCCTTCTCGAAGGAGCAGGAACGCGAGGCCGACTATCTCGCCGCGCTCATCCTCTATCGCTCTGAGGTCGATCTCGACAAGGCGCGCGGCTTCCTCGTCACCATGGCGCGCGCCTCGGGCCGCAAGGAGACCGGGATGCTCGACACCCATCCCTCCGGCCCCGAGCGCGTCGCCGGCTGGGACCGCGCCGTCGCCGAGATCCGCGCTTCCAACGGCCAGCTCCCGAAGCGGGCTTAGGCCTTCATGAAGCCCGTGAGGCGGGAGGCGATGATGCTGTCGGCCTCGCGCATGATGCGGTCGATCAGCTCCTTCACCGTCGGCACGTCGCGGATCAGGCCCGCCACCATGCCGCACGACCAGGCGCCGGCATCCATCGCGCCGTCCTTCATGATCTTCGGATAGACGCCCGCCACCTCGGGCAGGATGTCCTCGAACTTGATCTTCGCGCCCAGCGCCTTCTCCTTCTCGAGCAGGCGTTCGACGGCGGCGTTCTTCAGCACGCGCTCGGTGTTGCGCAGCGGCCGCATCACGAGGCGCGTGTCGAGCTCGCTCGCCGCCACCAGCGCCTGCTTCACATGCTCGTGGATCGGCGCTTCCTTGGTCGCCATGAAGCGCGTGCCCATGTTCATGCCGTCGGCACCGAGCGAGAGCGCGGCGACCAGCGAACGGCCGTCGGCCATGCCGCCCGAGGCGACGAAGGGGATCTTGAGCTCTTCGGCCGCGCGCGGCAGCAGGATGAAGTTCGGCACGTCGTCCTCGCCGGGATGGCCGCCGCACTCGAAGCCGTCGACGCTGACGGCGTCGCAGCCGATCTGCTCGGCCTTCAGCGAGTGGCGCACCGACGTGCATTTGTGGATCACCTTGATGCCCGCCTCATGGAGCGCCGGCATCCACTTCTGCGGATTGTTGCCCGCGGTCTCGACTATCTTCACGCCGCCCTCGACGATCGAGCGGATGTAGCCCGGATAGTCCGGCGGCGTGACCGAGGGCAGGAAGGTAAGGTTCACGCCGAACGGCTTCTTGGTCATCTCGCGGCAGCGCTTGATCTCCTTGGCGAGATTCTCGGGGTTGCCCTGCGTCAGCCCGGTGATGATGCCGAGCCCGCCGGCATTCGAGACCGCCGCGGCCATCTCCGCGAAGCCCACGAAATGCATGCCGCCCTGGATGATGGGATGCTCGATGC
Organism: Reyranella sp.; assembly: GCA_004296815.1. GTDB lineage: Bacteria > Pseudomonadota > Alphaproteobacteria > Reyranellales > Reyranellaceae > Reyranella. The sequence goes on from SCVT01000454.1 coordinate 2,795, forward strand.
CGAACATCTCGGTGATCTTGGTCTTCATGGGCTGATCCTCCCGGAAGTGAATACGTTGATTGAGGCCGATCCTGCCCGTTCACAGGACCTCATGGAAGCCGATGGCGACGCGATCGGGCGCGCGGGCGGCGACTCCCACGAAGGTCGCGCGCTCCAGCCATTTGAGCGACGGCTCCGAGGTCTCGAAGCGCGGCGCGGTGCGGAAGTGATAGGTGTCGGGCGGCATCAGCTCGCCCTTGGTCATGCGCGCCAGCACCTCGGGGCTCGCCACCCGCAGCCCCTCGTTCTGTACATAGACGTGTGCGCCGCTGCGGCTGCGGATCGTGTAGCGCGCCACCACCTCGATCGTGCCGTCGGGCCGCACGATCTGCCAGTCGGCGCCGCCCGGCAGGATCTCGCCCTCGAGCTTCGGGCCGTGCACTTCGCCGCCCAGGATATCGATGATGCGGCGATGGCCGCGCGCGGTGGCGCCGAGATCCTGGATCGGGCCGACCCTGGCCTTGATCGCGAAAGCGAAGCGCGTCGCGGGTGCGGTGCTGATGAACGTGTCGATGTCGGTCATGGCGTCCCTTGAAATCCGGTGGCGTCACCCTACATCAAAGGGATCGCGCCCCCGATCTTTCGGTGGCGCGAATTGCTTTTCAGGGGAGGAAGAACGAACTCGTGAATGTCCGCTTCTGGCGGACATGGGACATCGGCGGACATCGCGAAAAACGCCGGACCATCAAGAGCTTGGCATGCCGCAGCGGGACATTTCCCTCGCGCCTTAGCGTCCGGAAAAATGTCCCGATGTCCGCTCTCGAGGCGGACTCTAGGCGGCCTTCGGCTTGCCCAGCAGGTGGTCGGAGATGATGCGCTGCTGGATCTCCGAGGTGCCCTCGAAGATCTTGGTGAGGCGGGCGTCGCGCCAGTAGCGCTCCACGGCATGAAGCGTCGTGTAGCCCGCGCCGCCGAACACCTGCAGCGCCTCGGAGGTCACGCGCTCGGCCATCTCGGAGGCGAAGAGCTTCACCATCGCCGCCTCCTTGTCGCAGCGGCGCTTCTGGTCGATCTCGTCGCACACGAAGTACATGAGCTGGCGCGCCGCCTCGATCTCGGTGGCCATGCGGGCGAGGCGGAAGCGGGTGTTCTGGAAGTCGCCGATCGCCTGGCCGAACTGGCGGCGCTCCTGGGCGTAGGCGGTGGCGTCCTCAAGCGCGCCGCGGGCGAGACCGATGGAGCGGGCGGCGGTGTGGGCGCGGGCGCGCTCGAGGCCGGCGGAGATGTAATAGAAGGCGCGGCCTTCCTCGCCGATCAGCGCGGAGCCAGGCAGGCGGCAATCGTCGAAGGCGAGCTCCCAGGTCTTCCAGCCGAAGTAGCCGATCTTGGGGATGGGGGCGCCCTTCACGCCGGGCGGCAGCGTGCCGCGCGGCTTCTCGATCAGGAAGGAGGAGAGGCCGACATGCTTGCGCTTGGGGTCGGGGGCATCGGAGGTGCGGGCGACCAGCATGATGTAGTCGGCGCCGTCGGCGAAGGTGCACCAGTACTTGTTGCCGTTGATCACCCAGTCGTCGCCGTCCCTCTTCGCGCGGCAAGAGATGCTGCCGAGGTCGGAGCCGACATTGGGCTCGGACATGGCGGCGGCGCCCAGGAACTCGCCGCGGGCGGCGCGCGGCAGGAACACGGCGCGCTGCGCGTCGGTCATGCCGCGGCCGGCGGAGAGGCCGTTGCCGCGGGCGATGATGGAGGCCACGCTCATCCAGGCGCGCGCCAGCTCCTCGGTGATCAGGCAGTACTCGAAGACGCCGAGACCCAGGCCGCCATACTGCTCGGGGATGACGATGCCGAAGTAGCCCATGTCCGCGAGCTTCTGGATCAGCTCCGGCGGGATGTCGCCCTTCTCGGGGTCGAGCCTGTTGGCGACCGGCAGCACCTCCTTCATGGCGAAGGCGCGCGCCGTCTCCTGGATCATCCGGCGCTCGTCGGTCATGTAGCCCATGGCGTTTCTCCCCTCATTGTCCCAGCATGGTAGCTGAGTATGCGCTGCGAACTCGACACTGCGACCATCGACCACGAAGAGCATGGCGAGGGCCGGCCGATCGTCTTTGTGCACGGCTGGACGATGGATCGCAGGCTCGAAATCGCCGACTACGAGCCGATCTTCGCGAAGCGGAACGGCTGGCGGCGGATCTACTTCGACCTGCCCGGCATGGGCCGCTCCGTGGCGAAGGCGGGCATCCGCAATCAGGACGATGTGCTGGCGGCGATCCTGGGCTTCATCGAGCGCGTGCTGCCGGGCGAGCAGCGCTTCGTGCTGGCAGGCACTTCGCTCGGCGCCTATCTGGCGCGCGGGATCGCGGCGCGTCTCAGGCCCCGCATCGCGGGCCTTCTGCTGCGTGTGCCGGCCGTCATCCCGGACACGGCCAAGCGCACCCTGCCCGCGTTCGAGCCACTGGTGCGGGACGATGCCCTGATGGCCTCGCTGGAGGCGGCCGAGCGGGCGGCACTCGGCGACCTGCTGGTCCAGACGCCGGACTACTTGGATGCCGTCCGGCCCAAGGTGCACGGGCTGGTGCAGCCGGCCATCGCCGCCACGGCGCCGATCGCCAACGAGATCAAGGCGGACCCCGCGCGGTACGGTTTTTCCTTCGACCTCGCCGAGGCAGAAGGAACTTTCACGGCGCCGGCCCTGATCATCGCGGCCCGGCAGGATACGGTGGTGGGCTATCGCGACGCCTGGGCTATTCTGGAGCGCTACCCGCGCGCCACCTTTGCCGTGGTCGATCGCGCGACCCACACCTGGCCGGTGGAGCGGCCGGCGGTGCTGGAGGCGCTGGTCGACGACTGGTTGGCGCGCATCGTGCTGGCCGAGAAGGGCCAATGAGGAGATGTCCATGCTGAAGCTCGCCCGGGCCGCCGCTGCGGCCGCACTCCTGCTCCTGGCCGTTCCCGCTTCGGCCCAGGCCCAAGCCCAGGAATGGCCGACCAAGCCGGTGACCATCTACATGGGCTTCCCGGCAGGCTCCGGCGTCGACGTCGTGGCGCGGCTGCTGCAGCCCTCGCTCGAGAAGACGCTCGGCCAGCGCCTGGTCATCGATTACAAGAGCGGCGCCGGCGGCAACGTCGCCTCCGAGACCGTCGCGCGCGCACCGGCCGACGGCTACACGTTCCTGCTGGGCACTGCCGCCACGCACGGCATCAACCCGGCGCTCTACAGCAAGCTGTCGTTCGACGTCGAAGCCGACTTCACGCCGATCACCACGCTGGCCGACATCCCCAACGTGCTGGCGATCAACCCCGAGGTGATCGACGCCAAGGACGTCCGCGACTTCATCGCCAAGGTGAAGGCGGCACCCGGCAAGTACAGCTACGGCTCGACCGGCAACGGCACGGGCACGCATCTCGCCTTCGCCGCCTTCAACAAGCAGGCCGGCCTCGACATGGTGCACGTGCCCTACAAGGGCGGGCCGGACGCGACCGCCTCGCTGCTGAAGGGCGAGACCTGCTGCAGCTTCCCGCTGCTGCAGGCGATGCTGCAGCACGCCAAGTCGGGCAAGGTGCGGCTGCTCGGCGTCACGACGCCCAAGCGCGTCGCCGCCGTGCCCGACCTGCCGACCATCGCCGAGGCGGGCCTGCCTGGCTTCGAGAGCTACACCTGGTTCGCGATCTTCGCGCCCAAGGCGCTCGATCCGGCGATCGCCCAGAAGATGAACGCAGCACTCAAGACCGCGCTCGAGGACCCCGAGATCGCGAAGAAGCTCATCGAGCTCGGCAACACGCCGCGTTACGAGACGCTGGAGCAGTTCAAGGCGACGGTGAAGCGCGACCGCGCCAAGTGGGCCGAGGTCGTGAAGGCCGCCGGCGCCACGGTCGACTGAGGAAGAGGATTGGAGAGATGCTTATGTTGAGATCGTTGCTGGGAGCCCTGGCTCTCGTTTCCGCGGCGGCATCGATGCCGTCGCCGGCCCACGCGCAGGTCGGCGACTGGCCGTCGCGGCCGATCACCATCGTCATGGGCTTCCCGCCCGGCGCCGGCACCGACGTGGTGGCGCGCGTGCTGCAGCCGCTGCTCGACAAGGCGCTCAACCAGCGCATCGTCATGGACTACAAGGCCGGCGCCGGCGGCAACATCGCGTCGGAGTTCGTCGCGAAGGCCAAGCCCGACGGCTACACCTTCCTGCTGGGCACCGCCGGCACGCACGGCATCAATGCCGCGCTCTACAGCAAGCTGCCGTTCGACGTCGAGGGCGACTTCACGCCGGTCTCGACGTTGGTCGACGTCTCCAACGTGCTGATGATCAACCCCAAGGTGGTCGACGCCAAGGACCTCAAGGACTTCATCGCCAAGGTGAAGGCCGCTCCCGGCAAGTTCAACTACGCTTCGACCGGCAACGGCGCCGGCACGCATCTCGCCTTCGCCGAGTTCAACGCCAAGGCCGGCCTCGACATGGTCCACGTGCCCTACAAGGG
>SCVT01000455.1 GCA_004296815.1 Reyranella sp.
CGGTAGGTCGGATGCTTGAGCGCGACGCCGAGATCGCGCTTCAGGCGGTCGTTCTTCACGCGGCGGCTCTCCATATAGAAAGAGCGCGCCATCGGCGTCATCGTGGGCGCCACCTGCTCCCACGGGATCGCGGGCGGCACGGCGAGCCCCAGCAGCTCGAAGGCGTGGGCCACCACGTCGGCATTGGGCGCGGGGAGGTCGTCGGCCACGTTCCACACTTCCGTGCCTTGTGAACGATCCGTCGCCGTGAGCGTGGCGCACGCGATGTCCTCGACATGGATGCGCGAGAAGAACTGGCCAGGCTTGTCGATGCGCCGCGCGGTGCCGGCCTTCACCTGGTCGAGCGCGCTGCGGCCCGGCCCGTAGATGCCGGGCAGGCGCAGGATGTGGAGCGCGGCACCGCTCTTCGCCGCGAAGTCGCGCCAGGCCCGCTCGGCCGCCATGCGCTCGAGGCTGCGCGGCTGGGTCGAGCCGAGCGGTGTCGTCTCGTCGACCCAGCCGCCGCCATGGTCGCCGTAGACGCCGGTGGTCGAGAGATAGCCCAGCCAGCGCGCGCGGCCGAGCAGGCCGGCCGAGGTCCCGAGCGCGGGATCGCCGCCGCTGCCCGGCGCCACGGTGCACACGACGTGCGAGCTCTCGCCGAACGCGGCGGCATCGAGCGGCGCGGTGCCGTCGAACAGGTGCGCCTCGATGCCGTCGGCCGCCAGGCGCGCGGCCTTGTCCGCCGTGGTGCAGGTGCCGGCGACGGACCAGCCCTGCCCGCGGGCAAGCTTGGCGATTTCAAGGCCGCTGTAGCCCAGGCCGAAGATGAAAAGACGTCTTGTCATCTTGTCAGAATCGCCGGGGCGCGGTTCTTTGCAAGCATGGTGTTTGGCCGCACGATCTTCTTCGTGGTCCTGCTCGGGGCGTCCGCCGCGTTCGCGCAGCCGATCCCGGTGATCCCCGCGCCGGAGCGGCAGTTGCCGGGGCCGTCGGGCGTCGAGCCCACGCCCGATCATCTGCGCAAGTACACCGACTGCATGCGGCTCGCGCGCATGGAGCCCTTGAAGGCGCTGCCTGCGGCCGAGAAATGGATCACCGAGGGCGGTGGCATGGGCGCGCGCCATTGCGTGGCCGTGGCGATGTTCCAGTCGGGCCGCCATGCCCAGGCCGCGGCGCAGTTCGAGGCGCTGGCCCGCGACATGGGCCACGATCGCCCCGGCCTGCGCGCCGAGCTGTGGGCGCAGGCGGGCCAGGCCTGGATGGAGGCCGGCGGGGCGGAGAAGGCGGCGCAGGCGCAGAGCCGCGCGCTCGAGCTCAACGCCAACGATCCCGACCTCTGGGTCGATCGCGGTCTTTCCTATGCGGCCATGCAGGCGTGGCCGCGCGCCATCTCCGATTTCGACCGCGCCATCCGGCTGCGCCAGGACGATGTCGAGGTGCTGGTGCTGCGCGCCGCCGCCTGGCGCAACGCGCGCGATCCCGGCAAGGCGCTGGTCGACGCCAATCGGGCGCTGTCGATCGCGCCCGACCATTCCGAGGCGCTGCTCGAGCGCGGTTTCGCCAACCTCGCCCGCGGCTCGCGCCCGCTCGCGGTCGCCGATTTCGAGCGGGTGCTGCGGCTGGTGCCACCCGGCACGCCGGCCGCCCGACGTGCCGAGGCGGGCCTGCGCGGCGAGCTGCCGTCGGCGCCCGCTCCCGCGACGCCGCCCGTTGGCCCCGCTGCTCCCGCCTCTCCACCGAATCCTGCCGGCAAGCGATAGCGTCGCCCTCTACGCTGAGGTAAGAGCCATGCAAATGAACCGTTTCCTCTCGTCGATCCTCCTCCTCG
>SCVT01000456.1 GCA_004296815.1 Reyranella sp.
TGTCGGCGACAACTCGGTGGCCAGCACGCTGGCCACCATCAATCAGGTCGACCCGATCTATGTGAGCTTCGCCATCCCGCAGGTCATCCTGCCGGATCTGCGTGCCGCCATGGCCAAGGGACCGGTCAAGGTCACGGCGATCGTCGACGACACCAAGAAGCAGTCGGGCTCGATGGCGTTCATCGAGAACACGGTCGACCCCAACACCGGCACCGTCACGGCCAAGGCGCGCATCGGCAATGCCAGCGAGCTCCTGTGGCCCGGCCAGTTCGTGAAGGTCGAGATCGTGCTGGGCATCGAGGCCGACGCCATCGTCGTGCCGGCGCCCGCCGTGCAGCTCGGCTCGTCAGGACCGTTCGTGTTCGTGATCAAGGACGGCGTCGCCGAACTCAGGCAGGTCACCGTCAAGCGCACGCAGGACGGCCAGGCCGTGCTTGGCAAGGGTGTGGAGAGCGGCGACCAAGTGGTCGTCGACGGTCAGCTCCGGCTGGTCAATGGGGCGTCGGTGGCGGTACGTCCGCCGACGGCCGAGCCGGCGCGGCCGGCTGCGCCGGCACCGCCGCGCGGATAAAAGTTCGTTCGACCGGAGGCGGGACGTGAATATTTCGGAAGTCTGCATCCGCCGGCCGGTGATGACCATTCTGCTGATGGCGTCCTTCGTCCTCGGCGGCATCTTCGCCTACAAGCAGCTTCCCGTCGCGGCCGTGCCGCGCGTCGAGTTCCCGACCATCCAGGTGACGGCGCAGCTTCCGGGCGCCAGCCCCGAGACCATGGCGGCCTCGGTCGCCTCCATCCTCGAGCGCCAGTTCTCGACCATCGCCGGCGTCTCGACGATGACGTCGACATCGTCGCTCGGGAACACCTCGATCGTCCTGCAGTTCGATCTCAACCGGAACATCGACGGCGCGGCCCTCGACGTGCAGTCGGCGATCTCCTCGGCGATGCGTCGTCTGCCGCCCGAGATGACGACGCCGCCCTCGTTCCGCAAGGTCAATCCCGCCGACTGGGCGGTGATGTTCCTCGCGCTCAAGTCCTCGCAGTCGCGGCTCTCCGACGTCGACGGCTTCGTCAACCGCGCGATCCTGCCGCGCGTCTCGACGCTGCCGGGCGTGGCGCAGGTCCTGATCTTCGGCTCGCAGAAGTTCGCCGTCCGCGTGCGCGCCGACCTCGACCAGCTCGCGGTCCGCGGGCTCACCATGCAGGAGCTGCAGACCGCGGTCGTCAACGCCAACTCGAGCAAGCCCGTCGGCTCGATCGCCGACCAGAAGCAGAACGCGATCCTCGAGGCGACGGGGCCGATCAACAAGGCAGCCGACTACATGCCGGTGATCGTCACCTGGCAGAACGGCGCACCGGTCCGCATCTCCGACGTCGCCACGGCGATCGACAGCGTCGAGAACGACAAGGTCGCGAGCTGGCTCGATGGCACGCGCGCCATCGTGATGGGCGTCTATCGCCAGCCCGACGCCAACACCGTCGAGGTGGTGGATCGCGTCAAGGCGATCATCCCGCAGATCCAGGCCGAGCTGCCGCCGGGCGTCGAGATCCACCTGCTGGCCGACCGCTCCAAGCCGATCCGCGAGGCGATCGCCGACGTCGAGTTCACGCTGGGACTCGCGGCGATCCTCGTGATCATCGCCATCTACTTCTTCCTGCGCAGCTTCCGCGCGACCATGATCCCCGCGATCGCGCTGCCGATCTCGGTCATCGGCACCTTCGCCGGCATGTATCTCTGCGGCCACTCGATCGACAACATCTCGCTGCTTGCCCTGACGCTCGCGGTGGGATTCGTGGTCGACGACGCCATCGTCATGCTCGAGAACATCGTCCGCCACATCGAGGCGGGCGAGAAACCCTGGGATGCCGCGCTCAAGGGCTCCAAGGAAGTGGGCTTCACGATCGTGTCCATGACGCTGTCGCTGGTTGCCGTGTTCATTCCCGTGCTGTTCATGGGCGGCGTCGTCGGCCGCATGTTCAACGAGTTCGGCCTGGTCATCGCCTTCGCGATCCTGATCTCGGGCGTCGTGTCGCTGACGCTGACGCCGATGCTGTGCTCGCGCTGGCTGAAGCCGATCGATCATCACGAGAAGCACAACTTCCTGCTGCGGTCCTTCGAGTGGAGCTTCACCAAGCTGACCAACGGCTACGGCTGGGCCCTGCGCAAGACGGTTCGCCTGCCGCGGCTGGTGCTGGCGATCACCGTCGGCACCTTCGTCCTGACCGCGATCCTCTTCCAGGCGATCCCCAAGGGCTTCTTCCCGTCGGAGGATATCGGCCAGATCCAGGGCTCGACCGTGGGGCCCGACGACGCCTCGTTCGACGCCATGGTGGCGCGCCAGTCGGCGCTGGCCGAAGTCATCCGGCGCGATCCCGACGTCGCCGCGGTGATGTCGACGGTGGGCGGCGGCAACGCCGCGGCCACGGTCAACTCGGGGCGCATCTTCATCATGCTGCGCGACAAGCCCGAGCGTAAGGACAGCGCCCAGCAGGTCATCGCCCGCCTGCGCCGCGCCACCGCCACCGTGCCGGGCATCAACGTGTTCTTCCAGGCGGCGCAGTCGATCAACATAGGCACGACGCAGAGCCGCGCGCAGTACCAGTTCGGCATGCGCTCTTCCGACCTCAACGTGCTGCGCGACTACGCCCCGCAGATGGAAGCGCGCATGAAGCGCATCCCCTCCATCCTCGACGTCAATTCCGACCTTCAGGTGCGGGCGCGCTCGGCGATGATCGACATCGACCGTGACATCGCCTCGCGCCTCGGAGTCTCGGTCGACCAGATCCGCCTGCTGCTCTACTCGGCGTTCGGCTCGCGCCAGGTCTCGACCATCTACGCCTCGGACGACACCTACCAGGTGATCCTGGAAGCCGACCCGAAGTACGGCGACGCCGGCGACATCCTGCGCCGCCTGCAGGTGAGGACGCCGAGCGGCGGCCTGGTGCCGCTCGACACGCTCGCCAAGCGCACCGACAAGCCGACCTCGCTCACGGTCAACCATATCGCCCAGCTTCCGTCGGTCATGATCTCGTTCAACCTGGCGCCCGGCGTGGCGCTCGGCGAAGCGGTGCGCGACATCCAGGCCGCGGCGACCGAGATCGGCCTGCCGGCCAGCATCACCACCAGCTTCGAGGGCAGCGCCCAGGTCTTCCAGCAGGCGGTGGCCAACCAGGGGCTGCTGCTCTTCGCCGCCGTGCTGGTGATCTACATCATCCTGGGAATCCTCTACGAGAACTTCATCCATCCTCTGACCATCCTGTCGGGCCTGCCGTCGGCCGGCATCGGCGCGCTGGCCACGCTGATGCTGTTCGGCATGGACCTCTCGGTCATCGCCATGATCGGCGTCGTGATGCTGATCGGCATCGTGAAGAAGAACGCCATCATGATGGTCGACTTCGCCATCGAGCGGCGTGGGCAGGGGGCGGACGCGCAGACGGCGATCGTCGAGGCCGCGCTCCTGCGCTTCCGGCCGATCATGATGACGACGGTCTGCGCGCTGCTCGGTGCGCTGCCCATCGCGGTCGGCCACGGCGCGGGCGCCGAGTTGCGCCAGCCGCTCGGCATCACGGTCGTGGGCGGCCTGATGGTGTCGCAGCTCCTGACGCTGTTCATCACGCCGGTCGTCTACATCTGGTTCGACAAGCTCACCGGCATGCGCATGGCGCCCGGCTGGGCTCGGCGCTGGCGTACCAAGGGCCGCGTGCCGGCGACGCCGGCCGAATAGCCTCCCACCACAGCGAGTAGAGTTCCATGACCGACGATATCGGCGCCTTCGTGCCGGGCCCCCGCGTGCGCGTCGAAGGTCGCACCGGCGGGCCCCTCTCCGGGCTCACCTTCGCCGCCAAGGACCTGTTCGACGTGGCCGGCGTGCCGACCGGCGGCGGCAATCACGACTGGCCGACCGGCCGCGCGATCCCGCAGAAGCACGCCTGGGCCGTCCAGACCCTGCTCGATGCCGGCGCCACGCTCGTCGGCAAGACCATCACCGACGAGGTCTCGCTCGGCATCCTGGGCGAGAACGCCTTCGACGGCACGCCGGTGAACGTGGCGGCGCCCGGCCGCGTGCCGGGCGGATCCTCGTCCGGCTCTGCCGCCGCGGTGGCTGCAGGGATCTGCGACACCGCGCTTGGCACCGACACCGGCGGCTCGGTGCGCGTGCCCTCGAGCTTCTGCGGCCTCCACGGCATCCGGCCGACACACGGCCGCATCGACGTCGCCGGCATGATGCCCCAGGCCCCGACCTCCGACACGACCGGCTGGTTCGCGCGCGACGCCGAGACCTTCGCGAAGGTTTCGGCCGTCATGCTGGGCGAGGCGATTCCGGCGGCGCTGCCCTCGAAGCTCATCGTGGCCGTCGACGCGTTCGGCTTCGCCGACGCAAACGTCGCCGAGGCGCTGCAGCCCCAGGTGAAGAAGCTCGCTGCGATCGTCGGCGCGAGCCGTGAGGAGATCATGGCGCCGCAGGGCCTCTCGGTGTGGGCGCGCGCGCAGCGCAGCCTGCAGCCGGTCGAGGCGTATGCGACGTTCAAGGACTGGCTCGACAAAGGCAACCCGCGCTTCGCCTTCTCGGTCGCCAAGGCGCTGGTCATGGGCTCGATGGTGCCGCAGGCCGACCAGACCTGGGCCGCCCTGATGCGCCAGGAGGCGCGGGCGCGCATGAAGTACCTGCTGCCCGCCGGCACCATCCTCTGCCTGCCGACCACGCCGTTCCCGGCGCCGCTCCGCGGCCAGCCGCTCTCCGTCCTCGATCCGCTGCGCGATCGCATCACCTGCCTCTGCGCGCAGGGCGGACTTGCCGGCCATCCGCAGGTCAGCCTTCCCGGCGCGACGGTTGACGGACTCCCCGTCGGCCTGTCCATCATCGGCCCGCGCGGCAGCGACGCCACCCTGGTCGCCGTGGCACGCGCGATGGAGAAGGACTGAGTGAGCGACAGGACGCCGAACATCCCCGAGGTCGTTGCCGAGGTGAGCGCTCTCTTCGAGCGCTACGAGCAGGCGCTGATCGACAAGAACGTCGAGGTGCTCGACGCCACCTTCTGGAACAGCCCGCACACGATCCGGCTGGCCAATAACGAGCACGGCTACGGCTTCGATCGCATCCATGCCCACCGCGTCGCGCGGCCGCCGGGGCCCGGCACCAAGGAGAAGCGCCTGCGCGTCGACATCGTCACCCTGGGGCGCGACTTCGCCACCGTGACGCTTGTCTACAAGGTGCGCGGCAAGGAGGCGACCGGCCGCCAGATGCAGACCTGGGTGCGCTTCCCGGATGCCGGCTGGAAGGTCGTCGCCGCGCACGTCTCCATGATCGCGGAGCCGCCCGTCTTCTGATCCGAAAAAACAAAAAGTGGAGGAAACGATGGCCGACAGACCGATGCCGAAATTCGGCAACGTGCTCGATCCCGACCTCGCCTGGGTCGCCAAGACGCGGGAGCCGGCGCTGGAACCCGATCTCCCGATCGTCGATCCGCACCATCATCTCTGGGACCGGCCCAACAACCGCTACCTGCTGCCCGACCTGCTGGCCGACTGCAACGAGGGCCACAATGTCGTGGGGACCGTGTTCGTCGAATGCGGCGCCATGTTCCGCAAGGACGGGCCCGACCACCTGAAGCCGGTCGGCGAGGTCGAATTCGTGAACGGCACGGCGGCGATGAGCGCGTCCGGCCAGTACGGCAAGACGAAGGCCTGCGACGGCATCGTGGGCCACGCCGAGCTGCGCATCGGCGCCAAGGTGCGCGAGACGCTCGAGGCGCAGATGCAGGTGGCCGGCCGGCGCTTCTCCGGCATCCGCTTCTCGACCTGCTGGGATGCCGACACGCGGGTGCGCCGCGCCCGCACCGATCCCGCCGAGAGGCTGATGTACGACAAGACCTGGCGCGAGGGTTTCGCGCAGCTCGGCAAGCTGGGCCTCACCTACGACTGCTGGATGTACCATCCGCAGATCCGCGAGATGGCCGATCTCGCCTCGGCCTTCCCCGACACGGTGATGGTGCTCGACCATGTTGGCGGCCCCCTGGGCTTCGGCCCCTACGAGGATCACAAGGCAACCTTCGCCAGCTGGAAGGCCGGCATGGCCGAGCTCGCCAAGCGGCCCAACGTCAACATCAAGCTGGGAGGCCTCGGCATGCCGCTCGGCCTCTACGAGTTTTTCAAACAGACCGCGCCGCCCAGCTCGGAGACGCTCGCCAAGGCCTATCGGCCGTGGGTCGAGACCTGCATCGAGCTGTTCGGCGCAGAGCGCTGCATGTTCGAGAGCAACTTTCCCGTGGACAAGATCACCTCGGGCTTCGGCGTCCTGTGGAACGCCTTCAAGCGCTTGGCCGTCGGCGCCTCGGCGACGGAGAAGACTGCCCTGTTTTCGGGCACCGCCAGCCGGGTCTATCGCCTGAGTTGATTCCCCATTTGACTTTCCTTCCTACCGTCTCCAGTTTCGCAACCAGTTAATATTGTCGTCTCCGATATCGGAACGACAACCGGCAGGTCGGCAAACGGCCGCCGGATCAGGGAGCGAAGGGCAAAACACAATCGGACGTCCGGCGTCCTTCGCGTGGCTTTGACCGACGGGAGGAACACATGCGCGTACTCGGTGCGTTGTTCGGGGTAACGGCTGCCGCTGCGGTGGCCGTAAGTGCTGGTGCGGCGTCTGCACAGGACAAGAAAGTCCGCATGCAGATGCAGTCCAACTTTGCGTCATCGCTGTCGCTGCTGGGGCCCAATGCCCAGTACACGGTTTCGCAGATCGCGAAGCTGTCGGGCGGCTCGATCGACATCAAGTTCCTGGAGCCCGGCGCCATCGTGCCGCCCAACCAGGCCTTCGACGCGGTCTCGTCGGGTGCGCTCGACGCGGCCTGGGCGACGCCCGGCTTCTGGACCGGCAAGGACATCGCCTTCGCGGTCTACTCGACGGTGCCGTTCGGCCCCGGCATGGGCGAGTACCTCGCGTGGATGAAGGAGGGAGGCGGCGAGAAGATGCTGCAGGCCCTCTACGCCAAGTACAACATCCACTCGGTGATCTGCCATCTGATCCCGCCCGAGGCCTCGGGCTGGTTCCGCAAGGAGATCAAGACGCTCGAAGACCTGAAGGGGCTCAAGATGCGCTTCTTCGGGCTGGGCGCCAACGTCATGCAGAAGCTCGGCGTCTCGACGCAGCTCCTGCAGGCCGGTGAAATCTTCCAGGCACTGCAGCTCGGCACGATCGACGCGACCGAGTTCTCGATGCCGGTGATGGATCTCAGCCTCGGCTTCCACCAGGTGGCGAAGTTCTACTACTTCCCCGGCTGGCACCAGCAGGCGACGTTCGGCGACCTGATCGTCAACAAGGCCAAGTGGGACTCGCTGTCGGCGACCCAGAAGGCGCAGGTCGAGGCAGCCTGCGACCAGACGGTCCTGAAGGGCATCAGCGTCGGCGAGGCCGTGCAGGCCAAGGCGATGAAGGAGATCGAGAGCAAGGGCGTGAAGCTCATGACCTGGTCGCCGGAGTTCCTCGCCGCCTTCGAGAAGGAATGGAAGGTCGTCGCCGCCGAACAGTCCGAGAAGAGCCCCGAGTTCAAGAAGGCCTGGGAGTCTCTCTCGAAGTTCCGCGACGAGTACACGATCTGGCGCGAGCGCGGCTATCTGAAGTAGCCGCCGCGAAGGGGCCGGCGGCGACGCCGGCCCCTTTCGCTCGCTCCCGCTCTTCCAGCGAAAGGACCGCGTAAATGTCAGCGTTGTTGGTCGCCGCCAACGCGATCGAGGCCGTTCTCCGCCGCATCGCCGGCTGGACCAGTTGGCTGATGGTCGTCCTGATGGTCGTCATCTGCTTCGACATCTTGACCCGCAAGATCGGCTACCAGCTCCCGGGCATGGGCTCGACCCGCCTGCAGGAGCTCGAATGGCACCTGCACACGGTGCTGTTCTCGATGTGGCTGGGCTACTGCTACGTCCTGAACGCCCATCCCCGTGTCGACACGGTCACGGCCCACCGGCCGCTGCGCACGCGCGCCTGGATCGAGTTCATCGGCTGCATCGTCTTCGCGCTGCCCTATGCCGGCATCGTCGCCTGGTACGGCGTCGGCTTCGTCATGACCTCCTACGCGACGGGCGAGGGGTCGGAGGCCGTGATCGGCATCCCGCAGCGCTGGGTCATCAAGTCGCTGTTCGTGCTCGGCCTCTGGCTGCTGGTCGCCGGCATCGTCTCGGTGCTGCTGCGGCTCACCGTCTTCCTGTTCGGCGGCCCCGCGCTGGCGGCCCGTGCCAACCTCAACATCGAACGCGTGCCGGAGCCGACCTGATGCTTGACTGGTTCGCCGAAAATCTCGCGCTCATCATGTTCGCGACGATGTTCATCGTCATCTTCTGCGGCTATCCCGTTGCCTATGTGCTGGGCGGCTCGGCGCTGATCTTCGCCCTGATCGGCTGGAGCCTGGGCGAGTTCAACCTGGTGAAGCTGAACAGCATCCTGCTCAGGATGTGGGGAGGCATCGCGGTCGATCCCGTGCTGGTCTCGTTGCCCATGTTCATCTTCATGGGGGCATTGCTCGAACGAAGTGGCGTCGCCAAGGACATGCTCGACGCCACCCAGGTATTGCTGCGCCGCACGCCGGGCGGCCTGGCCGTCGCCGTCATGATCATGGGCACGATCCTCGCCGCGCCGATCGGCGTGGTCGGCGCTTCGGTGATCCTGCTGTCGCTGATCTCGCTGCCGCCGATGCTCAAGGCGGGCTACGACAAACGATTGTCGATCGGCACGATCGCGTCGGCCGGCACGCTCGGCATCCTGATACCGCCATCGATCATGCTGGTCGTGATGGGCGAGATGCTGAACACCTCGGTCGGCGCCCTGTTCGCCGCCGCCACCATTCCGGGCTTCCTGCTGTCGGGCCTCTACCTGCTCTACATCTGGGGCGTCGCCATCGCCAAGCCGGAGTGGGCGCCCAAGTTGCCCAAGGAGACCGGTCCACAGACCGGGGGTGAACTGTTCAAGGTCGTGATGCACGGGCTGATGCCGATGACGGTGCTCATGGTCGTCGTGCTCGGCTCGATCTTCGCGGGCTTCGCCACCGCGACGGAGAGCGCCGGCGTCGGCTGTCTCGGCGCCATCCTGATCGCCTGGATGAACGGGCGCGTGAACATGAAGATGCTGAAGGAGTCGCTGCGCGACGGCTGCCGCGCCAACGGCCTCGTCTTCATGGTCGTGCTGGGCGCCACCGGCTTCTCGCTGATCTTCCGCGAGCTGGGCGGCGACGAGCTGATGCTGGGCGTGCTGAAGAGCCTCGGCATCGACACGCCATGGTCGATGCTGATCTTCGTCATGATCCTGATCTTCCTGCTGGGCTTCCCCTTCGAGTGGATCGAGATCTGCCTGATCGTGCTCCCGGTCTTCGCGCCGATCATGGCCAAGATGGACTTCTCGCCCCATATCGGCGCCGACAAGGGGGCGTTCATGGCGTGGTTCGCCACCCTGGTGGCGGTGAACCTGCAGACGTCGTTCATGTCGCCACCCTTCGGCGCCACCCTGTTCTACATGAAGGGCACGGTGCCTCCCGATTGTTCAATGACTGACGTCTATCGAGGCATGTATCCGTTCCTGATCCTGCAGGTCATCGGCCTCTTCCTCTGCCTGACATTCCCCGGCCTGTCGCTGTGGTTGCCCAAGGTGGCGGGCCTGCTCGACTGACGCGGTGACAGGCGCCGCCGCGCCGTCCTAGAGTTCGGGCTCCACTGCCGGAGTCCGTACCATGCGTCGTCTGTTGGTTGCCTCGGCCCTCGCTTTGTCGGCGATGGCCCCGTCGTTCGCCTCGCCCCAGGCCCAGACCCTGAAGGCGGTGATGCACTCCGACCTCAAGGCGCTCGACCCGATCTGGAGCGGCGCCTACATCACGCGCAACTACGGCTACCTCGTCTACGACGTACTGTTCGCGGTCGACGACAAGTTCCAGGTCAAGCCGCAGATGGTCGAGAGCTACACGACCAGCGACGACGGCCTCGCCTGGACCTTCAAGCTGCGCGAGGGGCTCGAATGGCACGACGGCCAGCCGGTGACGGCCGAGGACTGCATCGCCTCGCTCAAGCGCTGGTCGGCGCGCGATTCGATGGGCCAGAAGCTCGCCCAGTCGATCGTCGAGTACAAAGTGGTCGATCCCCGGACCTTCCAGATCGTGCTGAAGGAGAAGTTCGGCGCGCTGCTGGAGGCGATCGGCAAGCCGTCGGTCGTGGTGCCGTTCATGATGCCCAAGCGGGTCGCCGAGACCGACCCGTTCAAGCAGATCGACGACTACATCGGCTCCGGGCCGTTCGTGTTCAAGAAGGACGAATGGAAGCCCGGCGAGAAGCTCGTCTTCACCAAGTTCCAGAAGTACAAGCCGCGGCCTGAGCCGGCGTCCGGCATGGCGGGCGGCAAGGTTGTGAGCCTGGATCGCGTCGAGTGGCTGACGATCGTCGATCCCGAGACCGCCATCAACGCCCTGCTGAACGGCGAGATCGACATGATCGAGGCGGTCAGCGCCGACCACCTCCCGCTGCTCGAGAAGGATAAGGGCGTGAAGGTCATGCGCTACCGGACGTCGGGCCAGTACGTCTTCCGCATGAACTGGCTGCAGCCGCCGTTCAACAACGAGAAGATCCGCCAGGCCGCCGCGGTGGCGCTGAACCAGGAGGATTTCCTGCAGGCGAGCGTGGGCGACAAGCGCCTCTACAAGACCTGCAAGGCGATGTTCACCTGCGATACGCCTTACGCCACCACCGCCGGCATGGAAGGCCTGGTCGAGGGCAACGCGGCCAAGGCGAAGCAGATGCTGGCCGAGGCGGGCTATGACGGCACGCCGGTGGTCATCCTGGCGCCGACCGACCTCGCCTCCATCAAGCAGCTCGGCCCCGTGGCCAAGGCGCTGCTCGAGCGTGCGGGCTTCAAGGTCGACCTGCAGTCGCTCGACTGGCAGACCATGAACGTGCGGCTGCAGAAGAAGACGCCGCCGAGCGACGGCGGTTGGAACGCCTTCTCGACGAGCTGGTCGCAGGTCGACATCCTCGACCCGCTGATGACGCCCTTCCTCCTCGCCAACTGCGACAAGGCCCGTGCCGGCTGGCCGTGCGACGCCGAGGTCGAGAAGCTGCGCGATCAGTTCGCACGCGCGTCGGGCGACGCCGAGAAGAAGAAGATCGCCGAGGAGACGCAGCGTCGCGCCATGCAGGTCGTGACCCACATACCGCTCGGCGAGTGGTACGGCTCGGGGGCGGTGCGCTCGAACGTCCAGCTCCGCGAGGTGCTGCCGCCGGTCACTTCCTTCTGGGGCATCACGAAGAAGTAGCGCGAGTCTGACGCGCACGATCCTCGAGCTGAACATCCCCAAGTAAGGGCTTGCCCGCCCCGGCGAAGACGCCGAAAGCTGGCGGATGTCGGAGCCTTCCTTCCTGGCTGGGCGGTTCCTGCCCCATCGCGTGCTGCCCGGCTGGCTGGGCGAGGCAGAGGCGGCCCGCTTGCTGGCCTATGCCTTGGCCACCGAGTCGCGCTTTGCGCCGACCAAGCTCGCCGATCACGGTACAGGACGCCTCGATTCGGTGGTTCGCCAGTCCGCCGTCCTGAAAGACCTCGGCGCCTTCGCCGACCCGTTGCTGAAGAAGGCATTGGCCTTGCAGGCGGCCCTCGAGACAGCACTCGACATGGCGCACACTCCGCCCAACAGCACGCAGATAGAGATGGTCGCGCACGGCGACGGTGCCTTCTACCGGCCGCATACCGACACCTTCACCGGCGACGAATACACACCCGGCGGGCGCCGCCGCATGACGATGATCTACTATCTCCATCGCCAGCCACGCCGCTTCACGGGCGGACGCTTGCGGATGTTCGATCTTGCCGGTGCCGAGACGATCGAGATCGAGCCGGTGCACGACAGCCTGCTCGTCTTCCCGTCGGCCGCGCGTCACGAGGTCGAGACGGTCTCCTGTCCCGACGGCACCTTCGCCGACGGCCGCTTTTCGGTGAACATCTGGCTGTGCGGCTGAGGGCGGCCGGCTATTCGGCGGCCCTGAGCTGCTCGGCCGCGCGCGCGGCGCGCGCCGCGGCGTCCTCGGTCTCCCAGCGCATGCCGATCTCGGCGAGCCTGCCCATCACGTCGTCGAGCTCGTGGCCACGCTTGGTGAGCGAATAGGTGACCTTGGGCGGGATCGTCGCCTCGTAGTCGCGCTTCACCAGGCTCGCGCCCTCGAGCGTGCGCAGGCGCTCGGTCAGCATCTTGGCCGAGATGCCGGAGACGCGGCGCTTCAATTCGCCGAAGCGCTGCGGGCCGTGGCTGCGCAGGTTGTAGAGGATGTACGTCGTCCACGGCCCCATCAGCATGCGCAGGATGAAGTCCATCGGACAGGTGACGCTCTCCTTGGCCTGGGCGGCAGAAGCGGCGGCCGTGGAAACGGGGACGGAGCTGGTCATCGAAAAAATCCCACAGGTTACGAAACGGTACCTACTGGTGAATATATAGCTCGCCTCCTAGATGTTTCCAGTCACTTCTTGAAAGTAACTGAACTGGGGAGACGAAATCATGTTTTCTCCAGTTGAATCAAAGGATTGGAGAGATTCATGAGCAACGTCGCCATCGTCTATCACTCGGGCTACGGCCACACCCAGGCCCTCGCCGAGGCCGTCGCCAGCGGGGCCCGCAGTGCCGGCGCCCAGGTCAGTCTCGTTCCCGTCGCCGAGGCGGAGGCGCGCGCCGCCGAGCTCGACCGGGCGGATGCGATCGTCTTCGGCAGCCCGACCTACATGGGTGGCGTGTCGGCCGACTTCGCGAAGTTCAAGGACTGGACCTCGGGCCGCTGGATGGAGGGCAAGTGGCGCAACAAGCTCGCCGCCGGCTTCACCGTCTCCGCGTCGTGGAACGGCGACAAGCACAACACGCTCTACCAGCTCCTCACGCTCGCCGTGCAGCACGGCATGGTGTGGGTCGGCCTCGGCCTGCCGCCGGGCAACAACAGCAGCAAGGGCTCGGTCGAGGATCTCAACCGCGTCGGCGCCTCGGTCGGCGCCATGGCGCAGGCCCACGCCGACCAGGGCGTCGAGGGCATCGCGGCGTCGGACTTCAAGACCTTCGAGGCGCTTGGCCGCCGCGTCGCGGAAGCCGCGCAGCGCTGGCAGGAGGAGCCGCTCGCGAAGGCGGCTTAGTTGAAAAGAGCCGGCGCCCCTCCCGAACGGAAAGGGGCGCCGCGCGCCTTACTTCTTGGTGATGTTCCACATCACCGGCACCGGGCCGGGCAGCCAGCCGGAGATGCGGTCCTTGCGATACGCACCGAACGCCTTGTACTGGCCCAGCACGGCGTAGGTCGCCTGGTCCATGACGCGGTCGGAGACGGCGAGCGCGATCTCCTTGCGCTTGGCCGGATCGCTCTCGCGCGCGAACGAGGCACGGAGCTTCTCCATGTCCGCGTCGCACGGCCAGCCGAACCATGCCTTGTCGCAGCCGCCGCTGGTGAAGGAGTTGCCGGCCGGGTTGTCGGCGTCGACCGTGACGGTCGTGGTGAAGAAGATGTTCCAGCCACCCTGCGCGGGCGCCTCCTTCTTGGCGCGGCGCGACACCACGGTCTGCCAGTCCATCGCCTGCAGGTCGACCTTGAAGCCGATCTTCTCGAGGGCCTGCTTGGCGACCGGCGGGAGCTGGTTGGACGACTGCAGGTCGGTCGCCTGCATCATCAGGATCGGCGTGCCGTCGTAGCCGCTCTCCTTCAGGAGCTGGCGGCCCTTCTCGAGGTTGGGCTTCACCAGCAGGTCGCCGTAGCTCTTCTCATAGGGCGAGCCGCAGACCAGCGGCGCGTTGCACACGCGGTAGATGTCCGGATCGCCCACCTGGGCGCGCAGGAAGTCCTCCTGGGCGATGGCGTACATCGCCGCCTGCCGAGCCTTCACGTTGTTGAACGGCGGGTGGAGGTGGTTGAAGCGCATGATGATCTGGCTGCCGAGCGCATTCCAGCCGTAGAGGTCGATGTTCTTGTCGGCCTTGAGCACGGGAAAGAGGTCGGGGACGGGGATCTCGATCAGGTCGATCTCGCCCTGCTGCAGGGCGTTCACCGCAGTGAGCGGATCGGTGATGGCGATCCATTCGAGGCGGTCGACTTTCACGACCTTGCCGCCAGCCAGCATCGAGGGCGGCTCGGCGCGCGGCTTGTACTTCTGGTTCTTGACGTAGACAACCTTCTCGCCGGGCTTCCACTCGTCCTTCTTGAAGATGAACGGGCCGGAGCCGGTGTAGTCGTCGATCTGCTTGAACGGGTCGGTCTCGGCGATCCGCTTGGGCATCATGAACGGCACGGTCGAGGAGGGCTTGCCCAGAGCCTCGAGCACCAGGCCGAACTTCTCCTTCATTGTGATGGTGAAGGTCTTGGCGTCGACCGCCTTCATGTCGCCGACCGAGGCCATCATCTGCTGGCCGAGCGCGTCGCGTGCGCCCCAGCGCTTGATCGAGGCGACGCAGTCCTCGGCAGTGACCGGCGTGCCGTCGTGCCACTCGAGCCCGTCGCGCAGCGTGAAGGTCCACAGCATCTGGTCGTCCGAGACGCTGTACTTGTCGACCATCTGCGGCTGGATCTGCAGCTTCTCGTCCTTGGCGAACAGCGTGTCGTAGACCATGTAGCCGTGGTTGCGGGTGATGAACGCCGTCGTCCAGATCGGGTCGAGCACCTTGAGATCGGAGTGCGCCACCATCCTCAAAGTCTGCGCCGAGGCCGGCGCCGTGACGGCGACGGCCGCCGCCGACAGCGCGACACAGGCCGCGAGCTGCCCCAATTTCCGCGTAACGTACATGAACTATCCCTTCCCTTGCATCGGACCCCGATTGCACACAGGTTGTCATGAGCCGGACGAGGAATAAAGCGATGTCGATGCCGACGATCTTCGTGTCCCACGGGGCACCCACCCTGATCCTGCAGGACGTGCCGGCGCGCGACTTCCTGGCCGGCCTCGGCCGGCAGTTGCCGCGGCCCACCGCGATCGTCGCGGTGTCGGCCCACTGGGACACCGACGTGCCGGCCGTTTCGGTCGTCCGCAAGCCCGACACCGTCCACGATTTCTACGGCTTTCCCGAAGCGCTCTACCGGCTGCATTACGACGCGCCGGGCGCCCCGGCGCTCGCCGAGAAGGTGGCGAAGCTGACCGGCGCCGCCCACGACCACCATCGCGGGCTCGACCACGGCGCCTGGGTGCCGGCGATGCTCGCCTGGCCCGAGGCCGACATCCCGATCTTCCAGCTCTCGGTGCAGCCCCAGGAGTCGCCCGCCCACCACATCGCGCTCGGCCGCAAGCTCGCGGGCCTGCGCGAGGAGGGCGTGCTGGTGATGGGCAGCGGCAGCGCCACGCACAATCTGCGTGCCCTGGTGCGCGGCAGCGAGGCGTCCGAGCCCGAGCCGTGGGCCCGCGCCTTCGACGACTGGCTGGCGGAGACGGTGGAGAAGGGCGACGAGCAGGCGCTGGCGGATTACCGCACGAAGGCGCCGTATGCCCGCGAATCACATCCGACCGACGAGCACCTGCTGCCGCTGCATGTCGCTTATGGCGCGGCAGGCGAAGGCGCGCACGGCCGCGCGCTGCATCGCAGCTTCACGTCGGGGAATTTGTCGATGGCTTCCTACGCTTTCGCTTAAGGCGAAAGCGCCTAGGCCGCGTCGGCGAGCGAGACGCCCTTTTCCTTGAAGACCTGCTCGAGCTCGCCGGTCTCGAACATCTCGCGGACGATGTCGCAGCCGCCGATGAACTCACCCTTCACGTAGAGCTGGGGGATCGTCGGCCACTGGCTGAACTCCTTGATGCCCTCGCGCAGCTCAGGGTCGATCAGGATGTTGACGCCGTGGAACTTCACGCCGAGCTGGCTCAGCACGTCGACCACCGCGGCCGAGAAGCCGCACTGGGGGAACACCGGCGTGCCCTTCATGAACAGCAGCACGTCGTTCTTGCCGATCTCGTCGCGGATACGTTCGAACACCTGGGGTTCGCTCATAGTCGGTCTCCTGGAGCACCACACGGTGGGTGCGGGATTTGACCCCTAATATAGGGCGATCACGGCCTCTGCGCCATGGTGGTCAGTTTCAGGGCATGCAGGACGCCGCCCATGCGGCCGCCCAGCGCGCCATAGACCATCTGGTGCTGCTGGATCTTGGATTTGCCCGCGAAGGCTGCCGAAACCACGGTTGCGGCATAATGGTCGCCGTCGCCGGCCAGGTCCTGGATCTCGACCTCGGCGCCCGGGATGCCCTCCTTGATCAGGCGGACGATGTCGTCGGCGTGCATGGGCATGGGTGCCTCCTCAGGCCGCGCTGTTCATGTAATTCGGCAGCCAGGCCTCGTGCGCGGCCCGCAACTCGGCGAGCGACAGGGCGAGCAGCCCCTCGACCGCGATCTCCACGCCGCCGGAATAGCCCAGCTGGACTGCCGGGACGCCGGCCTTCTTCGCCGCCTCGACCAGCGCGCCGCCGTCGGCGGTGGCGACCAGGTAGCGGCCCTGGTCCTCGCCGTAGAGGTAGGCGTGCGGTGCAGCGGAGCCGGCCGGCAGCTTGATCGTGGCGCCGGTACCGCCGGCCACGCACATCTCGGCGAGCGCGACCAGTAGGCCGCCGTCGGAGAGGTCGTGGCAGGCCGCGACCCGGCGCGCGACGATCTCGCCTCGCACGAAGTCGCCGTTGCGTCGTTCGACCTTGAGGTCGACCGGCGGCGGGGCGCCTTCTTCGCGGCCGTGGAGTTCGCGCAGGTAGATCGACTGGCCGAGCCAGCCCTTGGTCTCGCCGAGCAGCACCAGCGACAGGCCCGCCTTGGTGAGGCGCGAGCCGACCGACGTCGCGATGTCGTCGATCACGCCCACCGCGCCGATGGTCGGCGTCGGCAGGATCGGCCGGCCCTCGGTCTCGTTGTAGAGCGAGACGTTGCCCGACACGACGGGGAAGTCGAGGACGCGGCACGCTTCGGCCATGCCCATGATGGCGCCGGCGAACTGGCCCATGATCTCGGGCTTCTGCGGGTTGCCGAAGTTCATGTTGTCGGTGACGGCGAGCGGGCGGGCGCCCACCGCCGTGATGTTGCGCCACGCCTCGGCCACGGCCTGGCGGCCGCCGGTCTCGGGATGGGCCTGCACGTAGCGCGGCGTGCAGTCGGACGTCATGGCCAGCCCCTTGTGGCTCAGCGCCTTCGTGCGCTGCGCCACGCGCACCAGGGCGGCATCGCCGTCCTGCGGGCGGATCGCGGTGTTGCCCATGATGAGATGGTCGTACTGCTTCCACAGCCACGACTTGCTGGCGAGATCGGGCGACCCCATCAGCTTCAGGAGCGACGCTTTCCAGTCCTTCGGTGCCGGCACCTTGGCGGCGTCGAGCTCGGCCGGCAGCTCCGTGAGCTTCCACGGGCGCTCATACATCGGCGCCTCGGTGACCAGCGGCGGAATCGGGATGTTGGCCACGACGTCGCCGTGCCAGGTCAGAACCATGCGCTCGGTGTCGGTGAGGTGGCCGACCACCGCGAAGTCGAGCTCCCACTTCTCGAAGATCTTGCGTGCCATCTCCTCCCGGCCGGGCTTCAGCACGATCAGCATGCGCTCCTGGCTCTCGGAGAGCATCAGCTCGTAGGGGTTCATGCCGGTCTCGCGCATCGGCACCTTGTCGAGCGCCATCTCGAGCCCGAGGCCGCCCTTGGCCGCCATCTCGAACGAGGAGGAGGTGAGGCCCGCGGCGCCCATGTCCTGGATCGCGACGATCGCGTCGGTCGCCATCAGCTCGAGGCAGGCTTCCAGCAGCAGCTTCTCGACGAACGGGTCGCCGACCTGCACCGTCGGCCGCTTGCTCTCGCTGTCCTCGTTGAACTCGGTCGAGGACATGGTGGCGCCGTGGATGCCGTCGCGGCCGGTCTTGGAGCCGACATAGACCATCGGATTCCCGAGGCCGGCGGCCGCCGAGTAGAAGATCTTGTCGGTCGGCGCGATGCCCACGGTCATCGCATTCACGAGGATGTTGCCGTTGTAGGCCGGGTGGAAGTTGGTCTCGCCGCCGACTGTGGGAATGCCCATGCAGTTGCCGTAGCCCGCGATGCCGGCCACGACGCCCGACACGAGGTGCCGCGTCTTGGGATGCGCGGGATCGCCGAAGCGCAGTGCGTTGAGGTTGGCCACCGGCCGCGCGCCCATCGTGAAGACATCGCGCAGGATGCCGCCCACGCCGGTCGCCGCGCCTTGATAGGGCTCGATGTAGGAGGGGTGGTTGTGGCTCTCCATCTTGAAGATGGCGGCCTGGCCGTCGCCGATGTCGATGACGCCGGCATTCTCGCCCGGCCCCTGGATGACCCACGGCGCCTTGGTCGGCAGCTTCTTCAGCCACACCTTGGAGGACTTGTAGGAGCAGTGCTCGCTCCACATCGCAGAGAAGATGCCGAGCTCCACCATGGTGGGCGTGCGGCCCATGATCTTGAGCAGGCGCTCGTACTCGTCGGGCGCGAGGCCGTGCTCGGCCACGATCTGCGGCGTGATGGTCGGTTCGTTGGGCAGCTTGACCGGCGGGTTCTTCTCGGCAGCGACAGTCACGACGAATACCTCACGACGAATACATCACGGCGAGTAGATCACGAGAGGGCCTCGACCATGCCCTCGAACAACGCCTTGCCATCGGTGCCGCCGAACATCGGCTCCACGGCGTTCTCCGGATGCGGCATCAGGCCCAGCACCGTCTTGGTCTCGTTGAAGACGCCGGCGATGTTGCTGGACGAGCCGTTGGGGTTGCCGGAGCCGTCGACCAATCCTTCCGGCGAGCAGTAGCGGAAGGCGACCTGGCCGCGATCCTCGAGCCGCTTCATCGTGTCGGCGTCGGCGAAGTAGTTGCCCTCGGCGTGCGCCACCGGGACGCGGATCACCTGGCCCGCCTGGTAGCGGTTGGTGAACAGGCTCTGGCTGGTCTCGACCTTGAGGTGGACGTCGGAGCAGACGAACTTGAGGTGCGAGTTGCGCATCAGCGTGCCCGGCAGCAGGCCTGCCTCGGTCACGATCTGGAAGCCGTTGCAGATGCCCAGCACCGGCACGCCCTTGGCCGCGCGCTTCTTCACCTCGGCCATCACCGGCGACTGTGCCGCCATCGCGCCGCAACGCAGGTAGTCGCCGTAGGAGAAGCCGCCGGGGACGACGATCAGGTCGACCTTCTCGAAGTCGCCGTCGCCGTGCCAGACCATCGTCGGCCGGCGGCCGGTCACCAGCTCGATCGCCTGCGCGACGTCGCCCTCTCGGTTGGAGCCGGGGAAGACGAGGACCGCCGCTTTCATCAGATCAGCTCGATCGAATAGTTCTCGATCACCGTGTTGGCGAGCAGCTTCTTGCACATCTCGTCGAGTCGGGCCTTGGCCTTCGCCTTGTCGGTCTCGTTGAGCTCGAGCTCGATGAACTTGCCCTGCCGCACGTCGCCCACCTCGGGGAAGCCGAGGCGGTTCAGCGAATGTCCGATGGCCTTGCCCTGGGGGTCGAGCACGCCGTTCTTGAGCGTCACATGAACTCTGGCTTTCATCTCGCCTCTTACTGCAACGTGGTGGGGCCGCGGACGTCGCCCGGGCCCTGGTCGATGAGAATTCCCAGCCGCCGCGCCACCTCCTGGTAGGCCTCCTCGACCTTGCCGAGGTCGCGGCGGAAGCGGTCCTTGTCCATCTTCTCGTTGGTGCGCAGGTCCCACAGCCGGCACGAGTCGGGGCTGATCTCGTCGGCAAGCACGATGCGGACCATGTCGTCTTCGTAGAGGCGGCCGAACTCGATCTTGAAGTCGATCAGCTTGATGCCGCAGCCGAGGAACAGGCCGAACAGGAAGTCGTTCACGCGGAGCGTGAGCGCCACGATGTCGTCGAGGTCCTGCGGCGTTGCCCAGCCGAACGCGGTGATGTGCTCCTCGGTGACCATCGGGTCGCCGAGCGCATCGTTCTTGTAGAAGAACTCCATGATCGAGCGCGGCAGCTGCGTGCCTTCCTCGACGCCGAAGCGCTTGGCGAAGGAGCCGGCCGCGACGTTGCGCACCACGATCTCGAGCGGGATGATCTCGACCTGCCGGATGAGCTGCTCGCGCATGTTCAGCCGGCGGATGAAATGGGTGGGCACGCCGATCTCGCCGAGCTTGGTCATCAGGAACTCGGAGATGCGGTTGTTGATCACACCCTTGCCGGTGATCGTGCCCTTCTTCTGGTTGTTGAACGCGGTGGCGTCGTCCTTGAAGTACTGGACGATCGTCCCGGGCTCCGGCCCCTCGTAGAGGGTCTTGGCCTTGCCTTCGTAGATGCGGCGGCGGCGGGACATTTCTTACTCCTGGGCGGGCGAAACGGGCCGCCCACCGGTCGGAAAGTACGGCGGCCGGAATATGGCGGAAACCCCATGCGCCGGTACTGGGGAAAAATCCATTGAAAAAGGTGACGTGCCCGTCATATTGGCGTTGAACCCCTCTGGAGGCCCCACATGGCCCAGCAGATCACCTACGACAAGGCCTATGACACCGTGGCGCCGGAGGATTTTCCGGCCATGCTCGACGTGCCGCGCTACGGGCGCCGCACCGATGCCTTCGACGGCATCATTTCGGCGACCCACGACCATTTCTGGGATCCGTTCGACCGGGCCTATATCGACTTCGACCAGCCCTTCGACATGGGCAAGACGCCGATCGTGCCGCTCGACATGATCGTCGAGCTGCGGAGCGCAGTCGCCGACCGGCTGGACGACGGCCAGAAGATCCAGCTCGCCAACGACGTCACCCACTGGTCGGTCTCCAACCTGTTGCACGGCGAGCAGGGCGCGCTGTCGCTGTCGGCCAGTCTCTGCCACATCCTTCTCGATCCCGGCGCGCAGGAGTACGCCGCCAACCAGGCCCGCGAGGAGGCCCGCCACGTCGCGGGCTTCACGCGCTACATCCAGAAGCGCTGGGGCGCGCCGTTGCCGGTCGGCAAGACCATCGCCAACGTCCTCAACGATCTGGTGGGCACGCCCGAGGT
>SCVT01000457.1 GCA_004296815.1 Reyranella sp.
AAACCGGCGCTGAAGCTCTTGATCGATTTCGGCCCGGAGATCGGCACCAAGAAAAGCTCGGCGCAGATCACCGTGCACTACACGCCCGAGTGCGTGATCGGCCGACAGGTGGCGGCCGTCGTGAACTTCGCGCCGCGCCAGATCGGCAGGTTCATGTCGGAAGTGCTGACCTTGGGCTTCCCCGCCGCCGACGGCAGCGTCGTGATGTTCGCACCCGACCAGCTCGTGCCGAACGGGGCGCGGCTCTTCTAGAAGACCTTGTGGATCCACTTGTGCGGGTCGGCAGCGGTGCCGCGCTGGATGCCGACCAGCGCCGACTTCAGCTCGGTCGTGCGGATGCCCGGCCCGCCGTTGCCGATGCGGAACTCGCCCTCGGGCGCGCGCACCGTGCCGATCGGCGTCACCACGGCGGCGGTGCCGCAGGCGAAGGCCTCGCGCAGCTTGCCGCTCTTGGAGTCGTTCTTCCACTGCTCGTAGGAGTACTTCTCCTCGCGCACCTTGATGCCCTTGTCCTTGGCGAGCGTCAGCAGCGAGGAGCGCGTGACGCCGGGCAGGATGGTGCCGCCGAGCGGCGGGGTGCACATCGATCCGTCGTCGAAGACGAAGAAGATGTTCATGCCGCCCAGCTCCTCGACCCACTTGCGCTCGACGGCATCGAGGAAGACGACCTGGTCGCAGCCGTTCCGGGTCGCCTCGGACTGGGCGAGCAGGCTCGCGGCGTAGTTGCCGCCGCACTTGGCGGCACCGGTGCCGCCCGGCGCGGCGCGGGTGAATTCCTGGCTGACCCAGAGCGACACGGCATCGGCGCCCGACTTGAAGTAGGAGCCGACCGAAGAGGCGATGACGCTGAACAGGTAGTTAGACGAGGGCTTCACGCCGAGGAAGATCTCGTTGGCGAACATGAAGGGGCGCAGGTAGAGGCTGCCGTCGCCGTCGGGAATCCAGTCGCGGTCGGTGTTGACCAGCAGGTCGCAGGCCTCGAGGAAGATGTCCTCGGGCAGCTCCGGCATCGCGAGTCGGCGGGCCGAGTCCTGGAAGCGCTTGGCGTTCTCGCGCGGCCGGAACAACGTCGCGCCGTCGCCCGTCCGGTAGGCCTTCAGACCCTCGAAGATCTCCTGCGCGTAGTGCAGGACGGCGGCGGCGGGATCCATCGGGATGGTGCCGCGCGGCCCGATCTTGGCGTCGTGCCAGCCGTCTGCGTCGCTGTACTTGATGGTGACCATGTGGTCGGAGAAGACGCGGCCGAAGCCGGGATTCTTCAGGAGCTCCGCGCGCTGGGCCGCCGGGGTCGGCGAGGAATGGGGCACGCGGGCGAACGTCAGGGACTGTGTCTTGGACATTTCTCTCTCGGATTATCGGTCCAGTGTAGCACTCTCAAAGCGGGATGCGCACGATCACGCGCAGGCCGCCCAGCGGCGAGGGGCCGAGCACGACGTCGCCGCCGTGGCTACGCGCCACGTCGCGGGCGATGGTGAGGCCGAGACCGACGCCGCCGGTGTCGGCGTTGCGCGATTCGTCCAGGCGGAAGAAGGGGCGGAACACGTCCTCGTATCTATCCTGCGGAATGCCCGGCCCGTCGTCGTCGACGACGATTTCCACCGAGGTTCGTCCGCGCACCGCCTCCAGCCGGACGTTGCTGCCGTGGCGCAGCGCGTTGGAGACGAGGTTGGTCAGGCAGCGCTTGATGGCGAGCGGCCGCAGCTCGACGCCCATGTCGCCCTGCCAGGAGAGGTCGATGCTGGCATTGTCGCGCCGCGCGCCGGCCGCGACGTCCTCGAGGATCTCCGACAGGTCGACGAGGGCGGGATCCTCGTCGCCCTCGCCGCGGGCGAAGGCGAGGTAGCCCTCGATCATGCGCTCCATGTCGACGACGTCGTTCTCGAGCTCCTTGGTCTCGGGCGACTCCGGCAGCAAAGCGAGCGAGAGCTTCATGCGCGTGAGCGGCGTGCGCAGGTCGTGGCTGACGCCGGCCAGCATCTCGGTGCGCTGCTGGATCGAACGGCGCAGGCGGATGCGCATCGTGTGGAAGGCGGTCGCCGCATTGCGCACCTCGCGCGTGCCGCCGGAGAAAGCGAGGTCGGGCACGTCGCGGCCCTTGCCCAGCGCGTCGGCCGCCACACCGAGATGCTCGATCGGCACCAGCTCGCGCCGCATGAACCAGATGGCGAGACCGAACAGGACGAGGGCGATGCCGAGCTGCGCCACGACAT
>SCVT01000458.1 GCA_004296815.1 Reyranella sp.
AACGGCACGATCGAGTACAACAAGGTCGAGGTATCGGGCGAGTCGTTCTACACGCAGCCCGGACCGCTGGTCGACCTGGTCGCCGGCGCGATCCGCGAGGTGGCGGGCATCGAGCCCGAACTCTCGACAACCGGCGGCACGTCGGATGCGCGGTTCATCGCCGCGTATTGCCCGGTGCTCGAGTTCGGGCTGGTCGGCGAGAGCATGCACAAGGTCGACGAGAAGAGCGCGATCGCCGATCTCAAGACGCTGGCCCGCGTCTACGAAGCCGTGCTCGACCGTTACTTCGCCGCCTGAGAACGATGTGCTGAGCGCCGTTGAAATCGCCCGCGGCATGCAGGGCGCGCTCGGCTTCCTGCAGCGCGATCCCGCGGCCCCGTCGTACTTCGAGAACACGGCGGAGGCTTGCGTCCGCTCGTTCCTGGTCATGGTGCTGGTGGCGCCGCTGCACGCGGCGCTGATGCTGATCCGCTTCTCGCACGTCAGCGTGGCGGCCGGCGAGTTCGAGATCATAGCCGTCGAGGCGCTGCGCTACGTCGTCGATTGGCTGCTCTTCCCCGTCCTGTTCTACGAGATCGCCCGGCGGCGCAACTGGCTGGGACTCTTCCCGCGCTACATCTCGGCACTCAACTGGGTGAACCTGCCGGCGATGATCGTGGCGGTGATCGGCGTCGTGCTGGCGACCCTGGTGCCGAATGTGATCGGTGAGTTGATCCGCCTCGCCCTCCAGGCGCTCTTCTTCTACTGGTTCCTTGTCACGACGCGGGGCGTGCTGAATATCGGCTGGGGACCGGCCGCGCTCCTGCTGGTGGTCAACTGGGCGCCGTCGCTCTTCCTGTCACTGATCGTCGACCGCTTCCTCGGCGTCGCCCCCGGCATCGGCTAGGCCGTAACGCACCTCCATCAGGCAGAGACCCTGCGGCGGCGCCGTCGGTCCGGCGCGCGTGCGGTCGCGCGCCGCCAGCGCCTCCTCGACGTCGCGTCGGGTCCATTGGCCGCGGCCCACGAGCCCGAGTGTGCCGACCAGGATGCGCACCTGGTTGTGGAGGAAGGAGCGGCTGCCGACATCGACCCTGATCTCGTCGCCGTCGCGGCTGACCTCGAACAGGTCGAGCGTCTTCAGCGCCGAAGGGGCCTGGCAGGCGGTCGAGCGGAAGCTGTTGAAATCGTGGTGGCCCACGAGCACCGACGCGGCCTCCGCCATGGCAGCGGCATCTAGGCCGGCGCCGACATGCCAGAGCTGGCCACGGTCGAGCGCCGGCGGCGCGCGGCGGTTCAGGATGCGGTAGCGGTAGCGCCGCCAGGTCGCCGAGAAGCGTGCGTGGAAATCGGCTGTCACCTGCTCGGCCAGGACCACCGCGACGGGCCGCGGCTTGAGATGAAAGTTGAGGGCGGAGCGCACGGTCTCGACCGGCTTCTCTTCGGCGAGATCGAAATGGGCGACCTGGCCGCGCGCATGGACGCCGGCATCGGTGCGGCCGGCACCCTGGACCGCGGCGCGCTCGCCGCTGAAGGCGAAGATGGCGTCCTCGAGGGCGGCCTGCACCGAGGGGCCGTTCTCCTGGCGCTGCCAGCCGACGAACGGCTCGCCGTCGTACTCGATCGTGAGCTTGTAGCGCGGCACGGCGTCAGGTCGGCAGCGTCAAGACCGCGGGCGGCGCCAGCACCGTCCCGGGCTCGAGCGCGAAACCGCGCAGGAAGGCGTCGGCCGGCGTCGCAGACTTGCCGGGCCTCTGCAGCTTCAGGAGCTTCAGCCCACCGACGCCGCACGTGATCACCGGGAAGCCGTCGCGGGCGATCGCCACGGTGCCGGGCGCGCCGCCGGCCAGGGTCAGGCTCGCTTCAAGCACCTTGATGCGCTCGCCATTGGCCTCGAACGAGGTGCCGGGCCAGGGATGGAAGGCGCGCACCTTGCGCTCCAGCTCGGCCGCCGGCCGGCGCCAGTCGAGCACGCCTTCCTCCTTGCCGAGCTTGTGGGCGTACGTCACGCCGGCCTCGGGCTGCGGCACGGGCTCGATGCTCTTGCGCATCAGCCCGTCGAGCGTCGAGACGATCAGGGTCGCGCCGAGATCGGCCAGCCGATCGTGCACGCTCGATGCGGTGTCGGCGGCAGAGATCGGCGTGCTTTCGGCCAGCAGCATCGGCCCGGTATCGAGGCCTTCGTCCATGCGCATGGTGGTGACGCCGGTCTCGGCGTCGCCCGCCAGGATCGCGCGATGGATCGGCGCCGCGCCGCGCCAGCGCGGCAGCAGCGAGCCATGGATGTTGATGCAGCCCAGCACCGGCGCATCGAGGAAGCTCTTGGGCAGGATGTGGCCGTAGGAGACGACGACGGCGGCATCGAGATCGAGCGCCTTGAAGGCGGCGGCTTCCTCGTCGTTGCGCAGGCTGCGTGGCGTGCGCACGGTGAGGCCGAGCTCGGCAGCGAGCTCGTGCACGGGCGTCCTGCGCTCCTGCTGGCCGCGGCCGGCGGGCTTGGGCGCGCGCGTGTAGACGAGGACGACGTCGTGACCGGCGTCGACCAGTGCGCGGAGCGCCGGCACGGCGAAAGCGGAAGTTCCGAGGAACGCGATCTTCATCGCCGCACCTTATAGGCAGCCGGGCGGCGGTGAGCTAGGTATGCGCCAGCAATGGACTCCAGCCCCCCTCCTGCCGGAAAAGGCCCGTTGGCCAACCTCGCGGCCAAGCGCGTGGCTGGCGAGATCCACGCCGACCCCGT